>JBBRHB010000051.1:0-13814 GCA_038223355.1 Chloroflexales bacterium | reverse complement strand
GCACAATTACGAGCGGAGGGCATGGCCTCTATACAGCTTTTGAGTGTCTGGGTCGCAGAAGGTCCTGGGCAACGGGCCCGCGCGCAGGTCGTGGTCGGTCGTTGACATCCCCTCTTTCGCACCGTATACTCTCTTAACTGTTTTCGGCTGGGTGCAGCCTAGGAGGAGCTTATGGCGCAGACACGCCTGGTGATTGCAGACGATGAGTCCTTGATTCGCATGAATCTCAAGGAAACGTTGGTTGGATTAGGATATCTGGTGGTCGGTGAAGCCGGCGATGGCGTGAGCGCGGTCAACTTGGCGCGTGAGCTACGTCCTGATCTGGTGGTAATGGACATCAAGATGCCGAAGCTGGACGGAATTCAGGCCGCTGAGGTCCTGACACAGGAACGGATTGCGCCGGTCCTCTTATTGACGGCCTACAGTGATCGCGAACTGGTCGATCGGGCTTTAAACGCGGGCGTCGTGGCATATCTCGTCAAGCCATTCCGCGATGTCGATCTGGTACCGCATATCGAAGTAGCGATGGCCCGCTTTGCCGAACTCCGCTCGCTCGACAAGCAGCTCGGTGATTTGCGTGAGGCGATGGAAACGCGGAAGGTCGTAGAGCGTGCCAAGGGATTGTTAATGGAAACCCAGGGCTTGAGCGAGACTGAAGCGTTCCGGCGCATCCAACAACTGTCGATGAATACTCGTAAGCCGATGAAGGAGATCGCCCAAGCATTGTTGCTGGCCAGCCAAATCGAGAAATAAATGAGGCCATGGCTCGCGCTCTTTGGGCTCCTCCTCCTGGCAGCGTTGCTAGGGGGAATCCTCGCTCTCGGCGCCGAACACGGTCTGGTGGCCTTGGTTCCCACGCCAACGCCCACAGCCTCCCCCCAACCAACGCTACTCCCAACACCGCTGCCGATCATTGTCGAACCCGCCACCGCACTGCCGACACCGGCTCCCACACCGTTACCGGCTGATGTCCAAGGCCAACAGGTCGCGCAACTCAAGCAACAGGTTGCTCAGCAAGAAAGCTTGCTCTTTGTGATGCTGGCGCAGCAGCACCTAGCCTTAGGTGGTGAAGCGCTAGAAGTGAACGACTTGGTGCGGGCGAATCAGGAGCTCGTGGCGGCGCATGCTGCGCTAGACCATGCTTTTGAACACGCGGCGGAAGATTTAAAGCAGGTGATCGACAACGAGCGCCACGAAGTCAGCCGCGTCCGGGCCGATTTGTATATCGCGCCCGAGGGGTTGGATGACCGGATCCGGACGATGCAGGATCAGCTGCTAGCGCTTGTACCCTGACGCCGAACTTACTACACCATACTGGTACTTGTCGCCCATAACCATAATCGCCGGTAAGGGTTAAGATACATTGACGATGATCCGTACCCATGCGGGGAGCAGATATGTGTGTGGCAAAATTGGTATGATGAGTATCTTTTCCCCATGATCAAGCGGACGATGTTATACGTCGACGAAAGCTCACAGCTCGCCCGGTTACACCAATTTTTGGCCTGGATCGTGCCCTGCAACTTGACTTTTGCCATAGTCGAGGCGGTTGCTTTTGCCGTCTTTCGTGATCGAGCTACGGGGCTTAGTACAGGGGTCCTGCTGCTCGGCAGTTTCGTGTTGATGCTGGCACGACGCCTTGTTCAGCGTGGCCGTTTGAAGGAGGCCATCGGCACGATCTGTGCGACGCTCCTCGCGGCAAGTGTGCTAATAGTCCTGTTGCAGCCGGCTTTACAAGCAACTCTCGCGTGTATTCCGCTCTTGGCGGTGGCGCTCGCTTTGCCTTACCTGGACGGACGGTCACTGCGACTGCTGATTGCCGCCGCTTTGCTAACGACGCTGGTCGTTGTTTACTGCGGTGAGGTTATGCCGTCGTCATCACACTTACCTTCATGGTTTGTCGCCTCTTTTCACACCAGTTCGCTGACGGCGACCATTGCTCTGATCATGCTGCTCTTATGGCAATTCAGCAGCCGGCTTACTGCCACACTTAGTCGGACGCAAGCGGCCGAGGAGCGGTATAGCCTCGCAGCGCAAGGCGCGAATGATGGGCTGTGGGATTGGGATCTCACGCGTGACGAGGTGTACTATTCACCGCGCTGGAAAGCGATGCTGGGGTCCGTAGACGGCGACATTAGTACCAGCCCCGAAGAATGGTTCAGTCGCATCCACCCTGCTGACTGTGCACGGGTCAAGGATGAGCTTGCGGCGCACCGGGAGGGCGCAACGCACCATTTTGAGAGCGAAATGCGTATGCTCGATGCCTTGGGGCGCTACCGCTGGATATTGTCGCGGGGCTTGGCTGTCCGGGATGCAGATGGTCGGGCGCTGCGCATCGCCGGGTCACAAACCGACATGACCGGGCGTAAAGAAGTCGAGGAAGCGTTGCGCGACAGCGAAGAGCGCTTCCGGCAGGTCACCGAGCACGTGCGCGAGGTCTTCTGGATGCGGGAGGTCTCAAGCGGCCTCCTGATTTATGTAAGTCCAGCCTACGAGGAGATCTGGGGGCGTAGTTGCTCAGCGCCAGCGATTGCGCTCGAAGCTTGGCTCGCAGCGATCCACCCTGATGATCGTGTGCGCGTTGAGCTGGCCATACAGAACAAGCAAACGAATGGCACGTACGATGAGGAGTATCGTATCCTACACCCTGATGGCACGCTACTCTGGATCAAGGATCGCGCGTTTCCGGTCCAAGACGCGGCAGGAGAGGTCTACCGGGTCGTCGGTATCGCTGAGGACATCACCGGCTCCCGCCACACAGCAGAGGCACTCAGCACAGCCAAAGACGCCGCCGAGGCCGCCAATCTCGCCAAGAGTGAGTTCCTCGCGACCATGAGCCACGAGATACGCACACCCATGAATGGTGTCATTGGTATGATCGAGATGCTCCTCGCGACACAGCTTACAGCCAAGCAGCGTGAGTATGCCGATATCATACGGCTTTCTGGCGATGGCCTGCTGCGGCTGATCAATGACATCCTGGATTTCTCTAAAATTGAGGCCGGCAAGCTGAACCTTGATGTCGATACCTTTGACCCACGCGCCGTTGTCACCGAGGTGACCGGTAATATGCGCCAGAGTGCGCTCAAGCAGGGGATCGATTTGCGGACAAATGTAGCATCGTCGGTACCGTCGCAGCTACGCGGCGACGGCTATCGACTGAGCCAAGTATTGTTGAACCTTGTTAGCAACGCTATCAAGTTTACTGAACAAGGCACCGTCGACATTCAGGTCGATGTTGACCGGATGGACGGACAGCAGGTATGGATCGACTTTGCGGTACGAGATACAGGTATCGGGCTCGGAGCTGGAGCGCGCGCCCGGCTGTTCCAGCCCTTCACGCAGGCCGACAGTTCGATGGCGCGGAAGCATGGCGGCACGGGTCTCGGCCTGGCAATCTCTCAACGCTTGGCCGACTTAATGGGCGGAGTGATCGAGGTGGCGAGCATCGAGGGCAAGGGTAGCACCTTCACCTGCCGGGTGCCGTTCGCGTATTCCAGAGCGTGGATCCAACCGGCGCAAATAGGTGTTCCCACAGGAGTTACGCCTATTCCGCAGGTGCGAGGCAATCCGGCAGTCTTGATCCTCGTGGTTGAGGACAATCCTGTTAATCAACGCATCACACGAATGCAGCTCGAAAAGCTTGGTTACCGTGTTGATGTAGCGAGCAATGGGCGCGAGGCCATAGACATACTGTCGGAGGCGCCGGGCAATAGACCGTGGGGGCTCGTGTTGATGGACTGCCAAATGCCGGAAATGGATGGTTTCGAGGCGACGGCTGCGATCCGTGTTGCTGAGGAGCACACCGGACTGCATCTGCCGATCGTTGCGCTGACGGCCAACGCTTTACAGGGCGACGCTGCCCGCTGCCTACAAGCCGGAATGGATGACTATCTTGCGAAGCCAGTCAAGCTTGATGAGCTGCGCGCCACGATTGAGCGCTGGGTAACGCTCCCCGCCACGATGCCGCAGACAGCAGCCGCGCTGGAGGCTTTGCCGGTAGAGATGGCGGTACTCGACCATGCGATGCTTGATGAGCTGCGCGGGCTACAAGAAGAGGGCATGCCCGACCTATTGAGCGAGTTGGTGGAGCTATTTATGGCTGAAGCACCACCCTTGATTAGTACTCTACGAACTGCGATCGCGACGGGTGATGCAGCCGCGTTGCGTGTTGCGGCCCATACGCTTAAAGGTTGCAGCGGCAACTTGGGCGCGGTGGTACTGGCTGCGGAGTGCAAAAAGCTTGAGGAGCTGAGTCGTAGTGGAGCACTCGACGGTGCGCAACTCGACCTTGCGGCCGTTGAGAGGGAATACGCACGTGCGGTCACCGCACTTCAGCAGGAGCTAGCTACGTTGACGAGTGACGGGTAAGCCGTTGGCGTAGCCCGCTAGCCCATAGCTCAAACGTTTCAAGCCGTAAAAATGCCGCACAAAGCGCGTAGACGCCCATGCCGGTTGTGCAACCTACAAGCAGTTCCAGCAGTGCCCAACTATGTGTCGTAGGATCACCCATGAGCCAGCGGAGTAGCACAAGCACGCAGCCCATCCCGAGGCTAGCCAGCAGTCCTTTGGCTAGCGCTTCTCCTAGCCGTTGGCCAATCAAAGCTCCAAGATACCGGTGCGTGAGCACGAGCATAATCAAGGCGTGCATCGTCCACTGCGCCACGTTGCCTGCAATCAAGCCGTACATCCCAAAGCGCCCAACGCTGCTCAAGGCCACGAGGAGATACGTCGCAATCGCCGCGCCCTGGACCAGATTGGGCAGCAGGGTGTTTTTCCGAGCATAGAAGGCGAAGATCAATGGCTGGTCGATCGCCGCAGCGATCATGCTCGGGACATAGAATAGGAGCGCTAGGGTTGTGACACCGGTGTCGGCATGTGTGAAGGCCCCGCGCTCAAATAGGACCGTGATGATCGGTTTAGCGAGCACGCCTAGCCCCACCGCTGCTGGCAGGATGAGCAATAGCACGGCCTTGAGGCTCAAGGCCAAGGTGCGGCGATAGGCTCCCAGGTTATTGGGATCAACGCCTTGCCGTGACAGCGTTGGTAAGGCTGCTAAAGCAATGGCACTGGTGATGACACCCATGCCAAACTGAATTAAAGTGGTCGCGTAGCCCATGATCGCCGCCGCGCCACGCTGTGGTACGCCGGATGCCAACCGCCGGTCGATGACTGTACCGATTATCGAGAAGCTAATGCCGACCACGACCGGCGCATATAAGCGCAAAATCCGCCGTACTTCCGGCTGACGTAGGTTCAAACTGGGCCTGAGCGGTACACCACGGGCTGTCGGCAGCAACAACACAACCTGGGCTATGGCCCCGATGATCATGCCTAGAGCTAAGCTCAGAATTCCCAAACGGCGATGTAACAGCACGGCACAGGCAATCATACCGACGTTGAACAAGCTGATCGCAAAGGCCGGTAATAAAAATTTATGCCGTGCTTGAGATAGCCCCGTCAGCAGCCCTGTAAGTGCCATAAACAAGAGTGCCGGTGCCATCCAGCGAATCAAGCTGGTCGCCAGCGGACGAATGATTAAGCCATTGGGCTGTGTACTTGTGAGCAATGTGCCAAGCTGCGGGGCCAGGAGCCAGATGAGGCCGATTGCGAGCGTGATCACGAGGCAAATCATGGTAAAGATCGTCCCAGCGACGCGACCCAGTTCGTGGCGATCACGTTCGGCGAGCTCCGAGAAGACCGGCACCAAGGCGGCGCTGACCAGCCCACCGACCAGGAAATCATATAAAGTGTTCGGTACCGCCGAGGCAATCACGTAGGCCGAGCTGGCTACTGAGGCACCAAACAGTTGGGCGATGACCGAGTTGCGTACTTGCCCCAGCACGCTGCTCAAGATGTTGCCAAGCGAGATCAGGACTGCTGCAACCGCAATTCCGCGTCCAACTGTGCTGCTTCCGCTCGTGGACGGCGTCGCCACAGCCGGTGGTGTTTCAAGCATCGAAGCTCGTTGTTCGGATTGTCTGGGACGCGAATGGCGACGCGTCGTTAGATTGCGCCCGGACTCGCAGCGGATGTCGCATAGCGCTCCTTAATCAATGCAATCAATTCGGTCGTGGAGTGACCGGGCAGATAGGGGATGAGCTCAACACGACCACCATAACCCAGGACCACGTTGGCCTCGGGTAATGGTTTACCCCCAATGGGGTTGTGCGTTGCCGTTGGTAAGCCGTAGTCGCCACCTTTAACATAGATGTCGGGCCGAAGCGCGGCTATAAGCTCCTCTGCCGTGCGCTCGTTAAACAGCACCACCGCGTCAACGGGCCGCAGTGCTGCTAGTAACGCACCGCGCTCGGCTTCAGCTACAAGTGGTCGTAGCAGTCCTTTATAACGGCGCGTCGAGGTATCGCTGTTAAGCCCAACGATCAGGCGGTCGCCCAGACCACGCGCCGCCGTCAAATATTGGAGATGGCCATAATGTAGCAGATCGAAGACTCCATTGGTAAAGACGACAACTTCGCCTGCTAACTGCCATACGGCACGTAGTTCCTGTAGGTCAGATAAGGTATAGAGCTGGGATGATTGGATCATGATGGCTCGGTAAGGAGGTCGGCGAGAGTCAGGACGGCGTTGCCGAAACGTCGTACAACGAGCCCCGCTGCGTGGTTGGCTAATTCGGCGGCCTCTACCGGCTGCCAGCCGGCGGCCAAGGCAAGGGTCATGACGGCAATAAAGGTGTCGCCCGCGCCGGTCGTGTCCGCAACTTCGACCCGCCGGGCTGGAATATGTATGTACGGTAGATAACGGCCACGTAAGGAGAGGCCAGCGCTACCACGAGTTACAATCAACAGTTCAACCTCAAGCTCATGCAGCATGACATCAGACGCGTCGCAGAAATCATCCTCGGTCAGGAGTGTGCGGCCGAGATGGTGTTCCGCTTCGTGATTATTACAGCGGAGCAGCGACGCGCCACGATACTTCGTGAGCTCGCCCTGGGCATCGACCGTTACAAGCACCTGATGCGCCCGGCATTCGGCGATCAATTGCGCCACTAAGTCCGGTGTAAGTAGCCCGCTCAGATAATCTGAGCATAAGACTGCTTCCATGCGTGCTGCCTCACTACACACCAAGGCTCCCAGTGAGGCACCGATGCGCGGCTGGATAGGAGTGCGTGAGATACGGTCGATCCGCGCAATCTGTTGGGGAAAGCGAAGCAATCCTTCGGTAACGATACGGGTTTTGACGGTCGTCGGACGGGTCGGGTCGGTCAGGACGCAGCGCGGCTCAACACCGGCCGTCGTGAGTAGATCGAGCAACTGGCGGCCCTCCGGATCGTCGCCCACAACCGATCCTAGGATCACCGGTGCTCCCAGGGCAGCGATGTTGTGCGCTGGGTTGGCAGCACCGCCCGGCAGCACGAGCCGCCGCTCGAACTCTAGCACGGGAATGGGTGCTTCGCGGGACAAACGGGTGGCCGTCCCGAACAAATACTCATCGAGGACGACGTCGCCCACGACCAGGACATGCGGTTGAGTAAGTGCTTGGTGATCGTGTGTCATTATAGCTTCGGCAGCGTAACGCCACTTTGTCCCTGGTATTTGCCTTTGCGCTGGTCATAGGTGACAGCTGGCGTTTCGTCACCCTCGAAGAATAATACTTGCGCAATACCTTCGTTAGCATAAATACGTGCGGGCAACGGCGTTGTGTTCGATATCTCTAGTGTCACAAAACCTTCCCATCCGGGCTCAAAAGGCGTTACATTCACAATTATGCCGCAACGTGCATACGTCGATTTGCCAACACATATTGTTAATACGTTGGTGGGAATACGGAAGTATTCGACGGTACGAGCTAACGCAAATGAATTGGGCGGGATAATACATTCAGAACCGCGAAAATCAACAAAACTTTTCGAGTCAAATCGCTTGGGATCAATAACGGTGAGTTCGCCCGTTGCACTCGTGAAGATTTTAAATTCGTCGGCAACGCGAATGTCGTAACCGAAGGACGAGACGCCATATGAGATGACACCCTCGCGCACTTGATTCGCCTCGAAGGGCTCGATCATCCGGGCGGTTTCGGCCATGTGTTTGATCCAGCGGTCGGCCTTGATGGTCATCTCTATCCGCTCCTGCTCCCATACCGTGACGCCGCTAGCATAGCAGGGAAGAACTAAATCGGCAATGGAGCGGCAGCATGGGGTGCAGGCAAGAGTTGTCAGAGACAAAGAACCTCCTCGGGATGTGCTACGATCACGGCTGCTGAACCATAGTTCGTCGTCCACCCGAGGAGGTAAGCATGCATCCTAGCACAGAGAGCGTCCGTTTGGAAGCGTTGGTCACGACCATGAGCGAGCAGATCACCCGCATCACCCGCACCCTTGGCTCCTGGGTCCAGCACGAGCCGCATGACCTTGACCTCCAGCAGATCGAGCAGCAGGTGCTTAGGCTCGTCAAAGAGCTGGGAGCCACCCTCGTCGGTGGCCTGTGTACCCTGCTTGCTCCCACCCAGCCCAGCCGGACCCGAGCGTGTCCCTGTGGCCAGACGGCCCACTATCAGCGCCAGCGACCCGCCATGGTGACCACCATTCTCGGCCCCATTACCATCCAGCGCCCCTACTATCTGTGTCCGTCCTGTGGGCAAGGTCAGCATCCTCTGGATAGCCAGTTGCAGTTCTGTGCTGGCAGCCGCTCTGCCGGCCTTGACGAACTGCTCGCCTTATTAGGGGCAACCCAAGATTCCTTTGCCGAAGCTGCCA
Source organism: Chloroflexales bacterium (assembly GCA_038223355.1). GTDB lineage: Bacteria > Chloroflexota > Chloroflexia > Chloroflexales > Kallotenuaceae > JACDGP01. Next base: position 5,098 of record JBBRHB010000051.1, on the reverse strand, counting down.
GCGTGCTGGAACGGCTCACGCTGGTCCACGTCAGCCCCAATAGCGTGCGCGATGCAACGGAAGCGCTTGGGGCTGACCTGGTGGCCCATCAGGCGCAGGCCGTCGCGCGCAGCATGGAAGGCCACGACGCTCCGGCAGCGGTCACGCTTCCACCATCGCGGCTATATATCACGATGGATGGCGTGCTGGCGCACCTGCATGAGCGCGGCTGGAGTGAACTGAAGGTCGGCTGCTGCTATCAGACCCGCACGCGTCCAACGCGCAGGCGTCCAGAGACGCTTGAGATCCACGCGCACAGCACACGCTATGTCACGGCGCTCGTCGAGGCGCAGACCTTCGGCTGGCATCTCTGGCAGGAAGCCGCACGCCAGGGAGTGGAGACCGCCGACGAGGTCGTGGTGGTGGGTGATGGAGCCCACTGGATCTGGAACATCGCGGAGACACAGTTTCCGCAGGCGACGCAGATCTTGGACTGGTATCACGCCAGTGAGTACGTGTGGGCAGCGGCCAGCGCGATTTGGGGCGAGGAGCATCCCGAGCGTGCCGGGTGGGCGCATCAGCAGCTGGATGCCCTCTGGGAGAGCAAGGTGGAGCAGGTGCTCGGAGTGTTGGAGCAGCACCGCACGGCAGGAGAAGGCGTGACAGCGGCCCTCAGCTACTACACGACCCATCGCGGGCGCATGGACTATGCAAGCTATCGGGCTCGTGGGCTGCAGATTGGGAGTGGGAATGTCGAAAGTGCCTGTAAACAGCTGGTGAGTGCGCGGCTCAAGCAGGCTGGGATGATCTGGGATGCCGAGGGAGCGGAGCGCGTGGCCGTGGTGCGAGCGCAGTTGAAGAGTGAGCGCTGGCAGGAGGCACTGGCGCTGCGGGCAGCGCCCGGACGGCGCTATCAGCGGCAGCACCCCCGGGGGAGCCCGAAAGCCGTGCCGGGAATGGCGGGGCTAGCGAGCGCGGCTGGGGCAGACCCAGCGCCAGCGACAGAGGGACGAGCACGTGCCGGTGGCCTTTCGCCGGAGGCCTTGGCAAGTGTGCGCGCGGAGATGAGGTGCGACCAACGTCAGCACCCGTGGCGAAAGGCATGGAATGTCAGGCAGCAACAGGAGGGAGCACGGACGGCGAGTACTGCATGACAACTCTTGCTCACTCCCTGACGGACCCCTGAATTTGACACCGCACTCTGCTCGCTGCTATACTTTCTCGCTGCTCCTGGTCGAACGCCAAGAGATGTAGATTGGCTAGACGAAAACGAATTCTGAAGCGCTGTTGTCTGTAATGAGCCGATGAAATATACTGCTGTGCAACCGGGGTTACGCCCAGCACGGTGGGCACACCGTAGTTTAGCGATTGCGTTGACATTTAGCTGGCTGGTCTTATGGGGCATCCTAAGCCGCCCGATGATCACGGCACTGCTGCAAACGTTGCCCCAATTGCTCCTGGTATTCATAAGTAGCTTGCTGCTCTATTCCCTGCCCGGTCTCGCGCTTCTCAAGCTGCTATGGGTTGGTCCTCCGCTTCAGCCGGCTGAGCGTCTGGCGCTGGCCGCAGGTGTCAGCGTCGCACTGCCGCCGTTGCTACTCGAAGGGGCACAGCTGGTCGGGCTGCGGTGGAACTCCTGGGCGATGTTCATTTATCTTCTTGTGGCGCTCGTTGTGCTGGTGATGCCAGCGCGCGGCATGTCGTGGCGCGTCCGACTCCGATTGCCAGCACGACCTGACACTCATAGTTTGCTGCTCGGCGGGATCGTTTTGATTGCATTCTTGGTACATTATGCGATTGTGTATGGTGTGCCAGTCGGCATGTGGGGCGACGCCTATCAGCACACGATGATCGCACAGTTGCTCGTTGATCATGGTGGGCTGTTTCACTCATGGGAGCCATATGCTCCGCTCAGTACCTTTACCTATCATTATGGCTTTCATGCCAACGTGGCATTCTTTCATTGGTTGACAGGAATACCCGTGCCCCAGAGCTTGCTGCTGGTCGGGCAAACGCTGGTTACACTGACGATGCCCCTGGCCTATGTGCTCACGAGCCGTTGGAGTGGTAACCGGACGGCAGGCATATGGGCGGCAGCTTTGACGGGTTTCGTCAGTGTTCAGCCCAGCTTTTATCTTAATTGGAGTCGATTTACCCAGTTGAGTGGGCAAATTGTGCTGCCAGTCGTACTTATCTGCATCGCAATTCCGCTAGAAGTGCCCCGCCTGCAGTGGCGCGCGTTGCTGTTAGCAGGAGTAATGACAGCTGGGCTGTTCCTGACACACTATATCGTTGCAGTATGGGCGGCACTATTTGTGATGGGTTATATCATCGTGCTGATGATGCGCACGCCCGAGCCACGTGTTTGGTTACGGATGATAGGTGCAGCAGTGCTCGTTGGGTTGATTGCACTGCTGGCAGCTGCGCCTTGGCTTTGGAATACCCTGCAAGGCTACCTAGCTCGTAATGTGGCAGGCTTTGTCAACCATGGCGTCGCGGCAGATCGGATTGCGGCCACGACAAGCTTTGAGGCGATTGCACCTAGCTACCTGAACCGACCACTGTTGCTGCTTAGTGCGAGCGGCCTGCTCCTGGCAGGCGCACGGCGCGAGTGGAGGATGGGTTTGTTCGCAGTGTGGACGTTGTTGCTCTTGCTGACGGTCGCACCCAACTTGCTGGGGCTGCCGGGCACCGGTGTGATCATCTTCTTCACTGCAGCAATTGCTTTCTATCTGACCCTAATCCCGCTTGCAGCATACCTGCTCGGCATAGCACAAGAAACGCTAGCCAAGTACCGGCCGCAGACAGCAACCATCCTTGGGACCGCAGCACTGCTCGGCGTAACGCTGTGGGGGAGCGTATGGCAGCAGCATCTGCTTAATCCATTTTATGAACTCTTTACGCCGGCCGACGCGCAGGCTATGAACTGGATTCGGAGCCATACGCCAGCTGATGCGCTGTTTTTGGTCAACATGTTCCCAGCCTATGGCGATACCTTGTTGGCCGGGGACGATGGCGGGTGGTGGATTCCCCTGCTCACCGGTCGACGTTCGACCTTGCCACCGCTGACCTATGGCAGCGAACGCAGCAGTGTTGCGAATTACGCTCAAACGATTAATGACTTCGGGAAAGCCCTGCACCAGACACCTTTACCGAGCCCGGCTGGTATCCAGCTTTGTCGTAAAGCAGGTGTTCAATATATTTATAGCGGGCCACATCATGAGCATGTTGATTACCGAGTAGACGTCGAAGCTCTGCGTCACAGCACAGCTTTTACTACCGTGTATGATCGTGATGGAGTCGTCATCTTCGCCTTGAAAGCAGCCTCATGAAGTTGTGTGTAGTGGGACCGACCTATCCGTATCGAGGTGGCATTGCCCATTACACGACCTTGCTGGTCAAGCATTTGCGTGAGGCCGGTCACATCACGCGCTTTTATTCATATACCAGACAATACCCGCGCTGGCTCTTTCCGGGCAAAAGTGACCGCGATCCCAGCATTGCCCCGCTGCGGGTTGATTGTGAGTACGTGCTCGATCCGATCAATCCACTGACCTGGTGGAAGTTGTGTCGCAAAATACGATCCGACGCGCCGGCTATCGTCATCCTGCAGTGGTGGGTACCCTATTGGACCCCGTCACTGAGTATGATCGGGCGCTGGCTTAAACGCCACACCACAGCTCAAATTGTCTTTATCTGCCACAATGTCGTACCACATGATGGCGGGGGGGTGATTGATCGTCGTTTAGCTTTGACCGTACTGCGCTCCGGCGACGCGTTTATTGTACATAGTGAACAGGATCGCCACCGTCTCCATGCATTGCTGCCTACCGCTCGCATTATCAAAGCACAGCTGCCAACCTATGCCGAATTGGCCACGCACACATCACGGCTTTCCATCGCCGACGTGCAGCGCGAAGTTGGCTTACCACTTGATCGTCCTACCTTGCTATTTTTCGGATTCGTCCGGCCCTATAAAGGTCTAGAATATTTGATCCAGGCTTTGCCGCTTGTGCTGGCCAGCATGCCGATCCATCTGATGGTGGTCGGGGAGTTCTGGACACCGGTCGATTTTTACCGGCGGTACGCCGAGGAATATGGTGTGAGCGACGCTGTCACCATGGTGAATCGCTATGTGCCGAATGAAGATCTTGCACCATATTTCGACCTCACCGATGTTGTCGTCCTGCCTTATATCTCGGCAACCCAAAGCGCAGTCGTGCAGTTGGCCTTTGGCTTCGGCAAGCCGGTCATTACCACACGGGTAGGTGGTCTGTACGAACTTGTCCAAGATGGGGTGACCGGGCTGATCGTGCCGCCTCAGGATGAGGTCGCATTGGCGCAAGCGATTATCAGTTTTTTTCGTACCGGGATTGGTCCATTCCTTCAGCGCAATGTCGCCGATGCACAAAGAGGGAAGGACGTATCGTGGCAGCAATTAGTCGAAAGCATCGAGCAGGTAACGAAGAACGCGCAGCCATGAAGATTGTCTTCTTGTTGCCGATGGGTATCGAACGTCCATCTGGCAGACGTTATTTTCATATTGCTCGTGCACTGGCCCAGCAAGGCCATCGCCTACGGATACTGGCTCTTCATCCTGATTTGGCTCAGTGTCCGGTACACCGGTTTGTGCTGGATGGAGTCGAAATCTGGTACGTTGGGCAGATGCACGCACGCAAACGTGGGACTCAGCCTGAGCGCTTTCGGGGATGGGAGTTACTTGCAATTCTGCTGAAGTCAACCCTCGGCATGTTGTGGGGTATCTTGTGCTCGCCCGCCGATTACTATCACCTCGGTAAGCCCCAGCCGATCAATGGACTTGCGGCGGTTATTGGCGTTAAGCTTCTGCGCCGCCAGCCCTTTTATGTTGATTGTGATGATGATGAAGTCGGTAGTAACCGGCTAACGGCCAGCTGGCAGCGCGGAGTCTTCGCCTTTTGGCAAGCATTGATACCAAGATTGGCCGAAGGCATTACGGTTAACACGCCTTTCTTAGCCGCACGAATGCAGGCGCAAGGCAAGCAACCAGTAGTCTACGTGCCCAACGGGGTTGATCTGCAGCATTGGGCCCTCCCATCAGCTGAGCGGTTATGGCTGCTGAGGCAGGCACTCGGCTTAC
>JBBRHB010000050.1:0-13857 GCA_038223355.1 Chloroflexales bacterium | reverse complement strand
TGTGGTCTGGTACGGTATGGTTGTTATGCCGCTGCTCGCGCAAGCGCTCAGTGTGCCACAAGCAGCCACAGCGATACGCAGGCGACGACCCCCGGCATCTGCGTTCAACAGCCTGCTGTGTGCTTTGATGGTGCTGCCGCTCATCTGGGTCCAACCATGGTTCGTGCGTAGTGTGCCCCTCGGCGTAGGCTACAACGCGCAAGTGCTGCCACCACCCAGTCCACCGTTACTATCAACCCAGACTCCGGCACCCGATCTTATTCAGTATCTCCAGCAACATCCCGGCGGCAAGCTTTTTAACGAAATGGGGTACGGCTCCTATTTGATCTGGGCGCTGCCAGAGACGCCGGTATTCATTGATCCGCGCATCGAGCTGTATCCTCTGACGCAATGGGAAGATTATCTGCACATCAGCCGCGGTGAGCACTCGATCGAACTCCTTGGCAAATACGGTGCAACGCGCGTCCTTTTGAGCCGCGCCGCACAGCCCGACTTAAGCCACGCATTGGCCAATGCTGCGGGTTGGGAACGCGAGTATCAAAACAGTGCGAGTGAGGTTTGGCAGAAGCAGCCGTAGGCGCTGGGCCACCTCAGGGTGGCGACTTATGCGCCGCCGTTGGGCCGAAATACACTGCCTCATTGGTGGCAAAGACGCGCTGCCAGTGCGGATCATGATCCAAGGCCGTTAATAGATCGCGTTGCGTTGCGGGGTTGATCAGCCAGCCATCGAAGTGGTAGTGCTGCGCCAGTTCATCGATACTCCGGCCCTGTCCGAGGAGAATATAATCGCGCCACTGCTCGTAGGGATACAGCTCGATACGCGGATCCACAAAGACGCGTTCGCCGGGTGCGGCCCAGATCAGATACGAGCCGAAGCCCATCTCGTGAAACAAGTGCTGGGGTGGAGTTGGCAGAAGTTGCAGTTGGATCGTCGCGCGGCGCGGCGTTTGTAGGCTGAGCAGATTTCCCAACTCTGGTGGCAAGCCTAAGCCTTCTTTCCACCAGGGTAATGTCGCAAGCAGGAGCAGAGCTAGCAAACCGGCGATTAGCCGATTCAGCAGCGGTAGCTCAACGGGACGGCGGTTCGTGACTGGTCGCTCACGGGCCAGCAGATAGGCACTGATCAAGGCCGCGATACTACCCCACCAAAGGATATTACGCACGGATTGGAGCGCGAGGATGGTAAAGCCGATCGCTAGCAGCGCGTGTGTCGCGGTCAAGCGTCGCCGACACCAAATAATAAGTACGCCGAAGACCGCCAGCAGGAGCCAAAAGACAATGGTCATTAGCTCGGCGGGGTTCCGTAGCGGCGAGGCCCATTCGGTCACTAATTGGCTGACCGACTGATTGCCAAGGAGGTTGGCAACATAGAACCAAATGGCCAGGCCGCGCGGGTTAAGCAGGGTGACGGCAAGTGCAACTGCACTCCAGGCTGCTAGGCGTCGCCATGCCGTCCAGTGCCACGTGGCTCTGTCATGCCGGAGCAACCGGTCAAAGAGCGGCCCGGCGAGATAGGCACCACACAAGACGAGCAATAACGTAAACGTGCCATGCAGATTAACCCATACGATCATAAGCAGCGGCAACAGGCACAGGGCAGCCCCACCGGCACGGCGCCAACGCTCTAGGATGTAGAGGCTGCTCATGAATAGTGGCAGGGCATACGTTTGGGGTCGAATCTGCCAGTTATCCATGGCCACCAGTGCACCGCAGAGCGTGACGAGCGCTGCTAAGCGGGCACTCACCCCTGCGGTGCGGCAGAGCCGAAACAAGAGCGCAAAGGTACCGCCGATGATTACTGCCTGGACCAGCTCGAGCAACGCCGGACCGCCAATTTGATATACACGGTACATGGCAAGCTGGGCTAGCCACGGCTGGTTATAGTATTGCATCCCGGCGCGCGTATAGGAAAACTGGTCCAGCTGTGGAATATGACCGCTGCTGGCAATCAGCCGTCCGGTCGCTAGATGCCACCAAAAGTCGTTGGGAGCGATCGGCGTAAGCTGCACGCGTAGAGCAACCAGCGCGACCGTCGCCAGACCCCAAAGCTGATCGAGCGCGGGCCAACGCCGTTGACGGGTTATCTGCATGGCTTAGCCGCGCCTCCTGGTAGCGGTATCCGCAAACGGGCGCAAAGCCATAGGTCGAAGCAAATGTGCTACAATCCGGTCGCTCATGAGCGTTGGTCGGCCTGCAAGTGTAGCGCCGGCATTAGGCCAAAGGAACAAAAGCGTGCAGATGCCCGTTGCCCACAATGCGGCACAACAAGTACTACGACCATTGGTAACCGATAGTGTGGTCATTATTCCTACCTATGATGAACGTCCCAATATTACCGCGCTGTTGCCGCAAGTGCTGGCTCATCCGCGCCTTAGTGTTCTTGTAGTGGACGACGGATCGCCTGATGGCACCGGTGACGTGGTAGCTGCCGCAGCCGAGGATAATGATCGGGTTCATTTGATCCAGCGCGCCGGCAAACAGGGGCTAGGCACGGCCTATATCGCCGGCTTCCGCTATGCCTTGGAACGCAACGCACAGTTCATTTTCGAAATGGATGCCGATTTTTCGCATGATCCACGCTACTTAGCACCGCTGTTAGCAGCAGCCGAAACACAATATGACCTCGTGATCGGCTCACGCTATATACGCGGCGGTGGCACAACCGATTGGGGGCTGGTACGCAAGGTTATCAGTCGTGGTGGCAATCTCTATGCCCGCTTGATCCTGGGGCTGCCTATTGCTGATATGACCGGTGGTTTTCGCTGTTATCGGCGGCGTGCGCTCCAAGCTTTCGATCTGGGCCAGGTCCGCTCTAACGGCTATTCGTTCCAGATCGAGATGGCTTATCGCGTGCAGCGGGCGGGTCTGCGCATCGGCGAAGTTCCGATCATCTTCCCCGACCGTCGGGTTGGGGCCTCAAAGATGAGCAAGCATATTGTGCGGGAAGCATTGATTAATGTCGTCAAGCTGCGGCTTGGCAGGATGTAATGTATCAGGGTGGCCCCGTACCATTGGCGACTCACAATGGGGCAATTTCTGGCCTTGTTCCGCGCTATACTGCGTTCACACAAGCAACGAGGTCATCTTGCCACATCCTGAACAAGTTACCGGCTTACGCGACACCTATCGCCAGGAATTAGAGCGCAATCGCCGCGAAATCGATGAGATTGATCGGTTGCTCCGGCAAGCAACCACCGAAGCCGAAAAGCTGGGCCAACGCGAAATGAATGCGACCAATCAGGTTCGCAACATTCAAGCCAATATTGAACGTTTTTCGAAAGAGGATATTCGCAGTGTCTTCGTGACCGTTCAGGAGGTACAACTGCGACTCCTCTCCGCACGCACGCAGGTCGAGCAGGTGCAAGACAAGCAAAAGCGTTTGCGTGATCGGCAAGTGGAGCTTGGCACCCTCCTTGACGTGTTGGACCGTATCAACCAAGATGGGCAGCCGGTCGCCGTCACTTCCCAAATGTCAGCCGACCAAGATGCCCTGATCAGCCAGGTCATTCAGGCTCAGGAAAAAGAGCGGCTGCGCATATCATTGCAGATGCACGATGGACCGGCCCAAATGCTCTCTAATCTCATTCTACGGGCCGAAATCTGCGAGCGTATGATCGACCGGGACATTAGCCAGACACGCTTAGAGCTTGCGGCTTTAAAAAAGGCGATTAACACTGTCCTCCAGGATACGCGCCGCTTCATCTTCGACCTGCGGCCTATGATTCTAGATGATTTAGGGCTCGTGCCTACGCTGCGCCGCTATACCCAAGACTTTAGTGAGAAATGGCGCGTCGATACCAACGTCGCCGTCCAAAACCTTGATACACGCTTACCGCCCCACTACGAAGTTGCCCTATTCCGCTTCATTCAGGAGGCGCTCAGTAATGTACAAAAGCATGCTGCGGCCACCAGCGCACGCGTTGTGATTGATGGGCTCGGCAGCCAACTTCAGGTCATGATCGAAGACGACGGCAGCGGCTTTAACGTCACCGAGGCTTTGAATGAGGGTCGTACCCACCGCAATTTGGGCTTCGCTGTTATGAAGCAGCAAGTCGAAACCCTGCTCAAGGGCCAATTGGGCGTCGAAAGCGCACCGGGTCGTGGGACGCGGGTGATCGCGAGTGTTCCAATGCCATTGGGCTAAGCCTGCCGGGACGAGCTATGGCACTTCGTCCTCTGGAACGAAGCGATAGCCCACGCCCCATTGCGTTTGAATGGGGTCACTATCCGGCATGATCGCTGTTAACTTTGCCCGTAGCCGTCGTACATGGACATCGACTGTGCGGGCATCTATGTGCTGATCGGTTCCCCATACCCGTCGTAGCAACGCTTCACGACTCCAGACCTGCTGGGGATGAGTTGCTAGCAGCTGAAGCAGATCGAACTCACGTGGTCGGAGATCGAGCATGTGCCCGTGATAGGTCGCCGTGCGGCGCGCTTCATCGAGGCGCAAGCTTGTTGAGCGCTCGCCGGTCGTCGCTTGGCCGCGTAGCATTTGGGCTTCGGCCGTGCGCCGCAACAACGCGCGTAGGCGCGCTACCAGTTCACGTGGCCCGAACGGCTTGACGACATAATCATCGGCCCCTAATTCGAGGCCCACGACCCGGTCAATCTCGTCGCTACGTGCGGTTAGCATAATTGCGGGGACAGCGTTGCCGGTGGCGCGTATGCGTCGCAGCACCTCGAAGCCATCGATGTCTGGCAAGCCCACATCTAATAAGATCGCGTCAAATGTTTGGTTGCCAAGCAGTTGCAAGCCTGCTTCCCCGCTACTCGCTGCCTGAACACCAAAACTATCCCGCTCCAAGCGCTGGCGCACCACCTGCACAATAGCCGGCTCGTCGTCGATAATCAAAATCTGTTGCATACCGTCCATCATACAAGAAACCAGCACACCATATGGGCTAGAGCAAAACGGTACCGCTTGTGTAATGCAGACGTAACCCCAAACGGGGGGTAACCCATTGCTCAGTTACCCCCTGCTCCCTATAATTGGCGCAATACGGAGAAACGCTGCATGACCTTGCCGATCATTATCACTGCAATCATTCTCAATGGACTGTTGCTGTTGGGGTTGATCATCTTGTTGCCCCGTTTATTGCAACGCAGCGATAGCCGTGCGGCCGATGAGGCCCTCCGCTTACGTGAGATGCTCCTAGATGTGCTGAGCGAGCAAGAAGCTGTCACCCTCCGTCAAAATCAAATTGGCACTGCCCTTGCTCAGGTTAATCGCGATGTCGCGCGTATTGCCGATAGTGATCAACCGGGCTTGTCACAACTGGCCGTGGCGCAGGCCGCGGGCTTTCCCCAACTGGAGCGACGCATCGAAGCGTTACAGGGTCAGCTCGGCACATGGTTCGATGAGCGAGCGACTGTTCAACGGACAACGCAGGTTACCGATGCACAAAGCTGGGGTAATCTCATGGGGCTGTTAGCAACCATGCAAGATCGTATCGCGCTCCTTAACAATGCCGTGACCCAAAAAGCCCAACCGGCGATCAACCTTGCCAGCGACCAACTGCTGGCGGATCTCGAGGGTGAAATGCAACAGTTGCGCGGCTTGGCCGATGAGATTGCGGGACTGCAATGGAAGCTGCGCCGCTCGGTACTCGAACGTGAGAACAACCTCGCGGCCTTACGGTCACAGATGGTCGGCCTGCCTACCTACAACCATAGAGCTGCCTGATTACTAAGGAAGCATCTGGTGAGCGTGGTTTATATCGACCAAGAAGCTGTGCATTATGAAGTTTTTGGCCGTGGCAGGCCAATCTTGTTTCTGCATGGTTGGCTTGGCTCATGGCGCTATTGGTTGCCCTCTATAGAAGTGGTTTCGCAATCGTTCCGCACCTTCTCCTTCGACTTCATCGGTTTCGGTGATACGACACAGCGCCACGTTAGGCCCTCAATCCCGGCCTATGCCGACCAGGTGATGCGCTTTCTGGACGAAATGGGTATCGACAAAGTTACCTTAGTCGGTCATTCTATGGGCGGCATGGTTTCCCTGAAGGCCGCCATTGAGCACCCCGAGCGTATTGATCGCGTTGTCACGGTGGGCGCACCGATCACCGGCAAGTCACTGTCACCCTTGCTGAAGTTGACAGCGATCCCGAGCATTGCCCATGCAATGGCCCGCTTGCCCGAACTGACAAAATTCTTGTTCAAGCAATTTCTGAATGAGCGTTGCGAAGAGCATATGCTTGAAATACTGGCTGATAGTGTGAAGCCATCTTCAGATAATGTGCGCCGCTCCGTCCGCTCGATGATGCGTACCAACTTGGGACCCGAACTCGACGGTTTGCACGTGCCGACGTTGGCGCTCCATGGCACGCGCGACGATGTTGTATCACCGAGCCAAATTACCCTTGCACAGCAGGTGCACTCGCCATTCTTACGCACCATGCCACTGGTTGGCTGCCGTCATTTTCCCTGGAATGATGATCCTGAGCGTTTTCACAGCCTCCTGATGGCGTTTTTGGCAGCGCCGCGTGACGAACTACTGCCACCTGGTTGGCAACAGGTACGTGCTACGACTGCGCCTACTGTATATCGCCAACCTTTATCATCATCCACCGGTCGGCAGCATCATCGCGCCCGCATCTATACGCTCGCCTTTTCAGTAGCCTAACACCGTATGCCTAGCTGCTAAAAACCCTTGAGCATTCCCTTCTCTGCGCGTGTTTGACAATGGCTCATAATGACCCTATAGTTCTTTGCCCGGTGGCTATATAATCGTCCTCGGTCATACCGGTCCACAAAAAGAGATGCCATTTTGAATAGTTTTGTTGTTCAACTGCTTACCAAGATCGACGATAGGAACGCCACCATTGCGGTGATTGGCTTAGGTTATGTGGGTCTGCCATTGGCGGTCGTCTTCGCACAGGCCGGCCATCGGGTCATCGGGATCGACGTTGACGCCCGAAAAGTCGAGCAGTTGAATGATGCTGTCTCCTATATTGAAGATATCCCGTCTGATCGCTTACGTCCGCTCGTCGTCGCTGGTCTTTTGAAGGCAACGACAGATTTTGCTGTGCTCCAGCACTGTGATGCCGTTAGCATTTGTGTGCCAACGCCGCTGCGTAAGACCGGCGATCCTGATATATCCTACATTGTTAATGCGGCGGACGAGATCGCCCGCTATGTGCATGCCGGGATGCTCATCGTCCTCGAAAGTACGACCTATCCAGGAACAACGACGGAGGTCATTCTGCCCAAACTCAGGGAAAACAGCGCGAAGTTCGAAGTAGGCAAGGATTTCTTTCTCTGCTTTTCGCCTGAGCGGGTCGATCCTGGTCGTACCGACTGGACGACGGTGAATACGCCTAAGGTCATGGGGGGCGTTACGCCCGAGTGTTTAGCGATGGGTCGTGCGTTGTACCAATCCGCCATTAAGCAGGTTGTGCCCGTTTCATCGACCGAAGCTGCGGAGATGGTGAAATTGCTGGAAAACACCTTTCGGGCGGTAAACATTGGCTTGGTGAACGAAGTATTGCTCATGTGCGACAAGCTGGGGTTGGATGCCTGGGAAGTGATCGACGCGGCGGCGACCAAGCCCTTCGGCTTCATGAAATTTACCCCCGGGCCGGGCCTTGGCGGCCATTGCATCCCGATTGATCCACTGTATCTTTCGTGGAAGCTCAGAACGCTGAACTACACCGCGCGCTTTATTGAGCTTGCGAGCGAGGTCAATACGGCGATGCCGCACTACTGGGTACAAAAGGTACAGGATTGCCTGAACGATGTGGGCAAAGCCGTCAAAGGCAGCACTATTTTGGTTCTCGGCGTCGCCTACAAGCGGGATGTAAGCGATATCCGGGAGTCGCCCGCCATCGATATTATGCATTTACTGCAGGCCAAGGGTGCCTTGATTAGCTATCATGATCCGCATGTCCCCGAGCTGCATTATGAAGGTCTCGACCTGCAGAGTGTCAGAAATCTGCCAGCCGCCTTACAAACGGCGGATTGTACCGTGATCATTACCAATCATACTCTTTATGACTGGAGACAGATTCAGGACAATGCGCGGTTGATCGTTGATACGCGGCATGTGATTGACCAAACCATTCGTGAAGTTGTATGAGGCACAGGAACGGCGGTATCGGGCTTGTACTTGACACCGTAGAGGCATTCCCCGTATACTCGCGCTTGCCATATGTGTCCGAACCCAGCCCTTGGGGTACCTGTACAGTGGTGTGTAGCAAATGACGCATCGCTGCCCGGGCTGTTTTGCTGCCAATTATGCAAGCCAATGCCGGTAGAGTGAGGAATGCTGACTTTTATGCTGCGGGTACCACATTACTTAAAGACATGAAGAAGCCGCGCGATAAGGGCCACCGGTGCCGCTCGTGAGAAATTTTAGATATGCATCCCAGGGACTGCTACGTCTTTGGCCGCTTCTACTTGTCCTTATTGCCCTGGCTGTAATGGTAGTTCGAGGAGGACCCACCCTCTTCTGGTTGTACCATAGTGAGCGCGCTGGCCATTTCATGGACCTCGGACTCATGTGGAGCCAAAGTCGTCAAGTCGATGATCTGCCGCAAGTCCGCAATGCGCCCGCACTCGATGCGGCAATTGTTCATCTGCAGGCTGCGGCCTCCTGGCAACCCGATATTGCCTACACGTATCGAATGCTTGGGCAAAGCTATGCAGCCCGCCATGACTGGATCCACGCTGCTAAGGCCTTTGAGCAGGCTGCGAGACTAGCACCGCGAAATCCACTTGCGAAATGGGAAGCTGGTTTGGTGTATGAACAAATGTGGTATGCCTTGATTGGGGCGACGACCGATACATTAACTGGTACGTTGGCACAAGGTCAACTACATCTGCCGCCTGAATTTGACCGAGCTGCCCTCTGTAACAAGGTGACGAGGAATTGCCCAATTGGCCAAATCGATATAATTCAGTCTTATGCCGGATTCACCGAAGGTAGTAGTAAGGTTCGCTTTCTGATCCTAACGCCACCCGTAAGTATCGGCTATTCGTTGCTGATTCCGCAGGATCGGCCGGCGCTACGATTCCTTCTCGGCCGGGATCCGGCGGTGGCCGGTCCTGCTGTAAATGCAACCTATCACGTTTGGATCGAAACTGGAAGCAGAAAGCCGCAGGAGGTTTATAGCCGCGTAGTGACTGCCGCTACGCTCAAAAGTGGTTGGGTGGCCGATCAGGTCGATCTTGGAGGCTGGGTGGGCGAAGTGGTAACGTTAAGGCTTGGCATTACGCTTGATGCCCCGACCCCATCGACCGGTACAGGCTATGGATGGGGGGATATTGCGCTAACTACCACGGACGCAGGACGCCTCGCTGTGCTCGCACCAGAAGCACGCGTCCGAGCTGAATGGCATGCGGCCGGCTTTGATACATCCAGTTTTCTAAACAATGGAGATACAGCGTTCCAGCAAGCCCAGTTTACGTCTGCATTTGCATGGTACAAGCGTATTCTCACGACGCAAGGGCATATCCCGTACGATGTCCTATTCCGGAGTGCTATTGCAGCCTCACTGGCGGATAGCCCTGAGGCTGCGGCATTGCAAGCTCGTGTGCATGATCACGACGGTACATTCGGGGTGCACGTACTCAAGGACGACATTTCCATTGACGGTGCACAGTTGTATTGGCTTACACCCGTGAATAGCAAAATCACGTATGGTACATCGCTCACATACGGTGCCGGTCCCACTACATTCGGCTATTTCTGGGGGGTGGGTCAAGGTGCACTCCTGCTATCGGTTGAGCAGGAAGGTCACTATCACGTGACCATGCGCGTCCAGCAGGGCATACCGCCGCCCGTTGAAATGGCGCTGGGTATCGATGGGCAACAGCGCCAGCAGGTGTCTTTGCAGCGCGGTGACAACTCATGGGAGACAGTCACGATGGCTGTGAATTTGAAGGCAGGGCTGCATACGATTAATATTTGGTTTCTAAATGAGGGTTTTGTGGGCGGGCGTAGTAGAAGTGCCGTCCTTGAATCTATTAAAATTTTGAAGGATCGATCATGAGTTTCTGGGAAGCAAAACGCGTTGTCGTCACCGGTGGAGCAGGTTTTCTTGGTTCCTACGTCGTGCAGGAGCTGCGCGCTGTGGGTTGCCATCACATCTTTATCCCCCGCAGCAGTGTGTATGATCTGACACAGATGGATGCCGTCAAGCAGCTGTATGCCACGACGCAACCAGACATGGTCATCCATCTAGCGGCAAGAGTTGGCGGCATCGGTGCCAACCGCGAGAATCCTGGTCTATTTTTCTACGATAATTTAATGATGGGTGCCCAAATGATAGAGGCTGGTCGGCAAGCTGGCCTTAAGAAATTTGTTTGTCTTGGAACGGTATGTGCCTACCCGAAGCATACACCCATCCCGTTTCACGAAGACGATCTCTGGAATGGCTATCCCGAGGAGACCAACGCACCCTATGGGATCGCTAAAAAGGCGTTATTGGTGCAGCTCCAATCGTACCGGCAGCAATATAACTATAACGGCATCTATTTGTTGCCTGTTAACCTCTACGGTCCAGGTGACAACTTCGACGCGGCGTCGTCGCATGTGATTCCTGCCTTGATTAAGAAATGCGTTGACGCAGTCCAAGCGGGTGCACATACCATCGACGTGTGGGGCACTGGCAGCGCGTCGCGCGAGTTTTTATATGCCGGCGACGCCGCAAAGGCGATTGTACGGGCTGCGCAGTATTATGATGGTGCTGAGCCGGTGAATATCGGAGCGCACCGAGAAATTACCATTCGAGAATTGGTTTCATTGATTGCGGAGGTAACAGGATTTCGCGGTGAGATTCGGTGGGATGCGACGAAGCCTGATGGTCAGCCCCGACGTTGTCTCGATACATCACGAGCACGTGAACTATTCGGATTTGCCGCAGAGACCGATTTTCGTGAGGGATTGCAAGCAACCCTCGAGTGGTACCGTGCACACATAACAGCTAGCAATCAAGCCTGGGTTGAGTAGCATGAAGATGGCCTATGTTACCACATAGGAAGATTCTCTAATGAATTTACGTCGAAGTAGTGGCTACAATACGTTGCTTATGCTCCTACAATTAAGTGTGACTATCGCAAGCATACCTATATTAGTTAGGAAACTGGGAGTGACCGAATATGGGGTGTGGTCTGTACTGCTTTCAGTTAATGGTATATCGTTGCTAGCACTGCTGGGACTCGATACTTCCCTAACCGTTTTCTTGGCAAAGGTCACTGTAGGCGACGATGAAAGAGCAAAGGATGCATTATTAGGAACCTCGTTCCTCTTGTTTACTGGCTTAGGATGTTTTACTGCCGGCCTCATCTGGTTAGGATCGCCATATATTGTTAAAGTACTTTTTCCGACGTTGTCCTCTGGACGAACAGTATTGCAGGCTCTCATTCCGTTAGGCGGTGTAGTACTACTGCAGTTTGTGAAGCAGTGGTTAACCGCCGTCGAAACAGGATTAATGCGCTATGACCTCCAGACATTTGGCGAAGGTATTAGCGTAATTGTGTCATATACAGGACTAATGGTAGTAGTGTTGCTCGGTTATAGGATTGTCGCGTTAGCGAACTGGTTTTTTTTAGTTACTTTTCTTACTGTTATATTTCACATTTTTCTGATCAATCGTTCAAAAATCATTTATTTCTCGCATATCCTAACCTGGAGTCAGCCACAAGCGCGGGTATTATTGAAATTTGGGATCCTGCAGTGGGCCTCGCAGGTTGGCGGTACACTTTTTAGCCAGTTTGATCGGATTATGGTAAATCTCCTGTTGGGTCCTACTGCTGTCGGCCTCTATGCTGTGGCTACATCGATAACATCTAGGATTAATCTGATGTCGGCTATTCCTATTCAACCTATAGTTCCTTCCATTAGTACCACGCATGCTAATAAGCACCGGGAGCGCACACGCCAAATCTTTGCACATGCGCAGCACGCGAATGCTATTATTGTTTACTTCATTACAGCAGTTATTATTTTGGGCGCGGTTCCTATATGCAACCTACTTGTTACAGCAGCCCATGCCCGGGAGTTGATACCGCTTCTGCAATTACTGGCGTTATTGTATGGTGTTTATTCACTTAATGCAGTTGGGTTCTATGTGGCAATGGGCATTGGGCGACCCGCGATCAACGCGCGGTGGGTAGTGCTATCGGGATTTCTTTTTGCTGTGTTACTGATAGTTCTTATACCACGTTTTGGACTATGGGGTGCCGTGTGGGCAAATATCGGTTATTCCCTCACTCTTGCAATCAACGTGTCTGTGATAAGAGAACTGGGGATAAGCTTGAGAGCATATGTAGGAAGCCAGATTCCGCTATTCAGTTCGCTACTAATCTCCTGGCTTACCGGGAACTGGCTTGCGACGACGTTCCATTCCCTTTGGTTTCAAATCGTAACCCCGGTCTGTGTAATTATCATCTTGCTCGCTTGGGTTGGGGGACTTCCATTATACAATGAAGCTCTCCACGCTTTCTCGTTGGTGAAAAGACTCATGCGATTATTACCAGGGCTGGGAGCAGGAAAAATATGATCTTGTCCATTGACCAGTTCACGTATCGCGAGAGTTGTCCTGCCTGCCATTGTCATCGCAGGCGCGTGCTTTCTCATAAGACGGCTTTCAGGTTAGCTGAGCCGTTTCCGGGCGGGACAGTTCAACTAGGCCCAGATGTTACCCAGGTAAGAAAGTTATACGAGTGCGGTGAATGCACTTTATGGTATTACGACTATATTCCGTCTCCGAGCTTGATAACAGCTCTGCTCGACCGGCCTGAACTTGCCGACCGCTGGCGCACTGACGACAGGCTGACCTTCAAGCGAGCACGGTCGATGATTACGACGTATCTCTCAGGATCAGCAAACGTACTTGATATTGGTGCTCACTACGGCGGCTTTCTTGATATGCTTCCGCAAGGGTGGAAGAAATTCGCGCTGGAACCGATGGCAACGTCGGCGTCAAGTATCAAGGACACCATCGTGCTGCACGGCTTCCTGGAAGAGACCGAGTTACCCGAGGCAACACTTGACTGTATCTCGGCCTTCGACGTTTTTGAGCATCTTTACGATCCCGACAAGGCTATGGATCACATCGCCCGGGCCCTCAAACCAGGGGGCATTGCTGTCATTGAAACAGGCACCTCAGATGCCCAAGCTGCTAGGTATTTGCGTGCAGCATGGTATTACCTGTCTTTAGTAGAGCATTTCCAGGTCTTTAATCATCAGTCCCTTAGCCTATTATGTGCACGGCATGGGCTCGTCGTTCGCGCGTCGGAACGTGTGTACCACACGAAAATCAGTTTCCGCAGAAAACTGTGGGTTTTCGTCTATACGGTGTTGTACATCCTCATCACAAGATCAGGTACCGATGCACAGTGGTGGCGAAAAATATCGCAGGTGTTGCGTCCGACGAGCTTGAGCCAACCACCGATCTCACTGGGACTGGAAAAAGATCATTTATTTATGGTTGTACAGCTACCAGACCCTGTTTGATGAGCGATTTAGCCGGCTGGATGATGAGACCAAATGCATGGTCGAGCTCATGATGGGAAGCACGATGGCGCAGTCATGATGACAAAGGACCGGCAGCTTTGGCTACTACGATCAGGACTCGTGCTACGAGCAAGCGATCTTATTGCTAGTGCTGCACTTCTTTTCGCCATATCTCTGTTTAAGTTCGTAACACGAGATCCGCTAGGCAGTAATGTGGGATTTCAGGGACCTCTTGAGGCCTTGCTGATCGGCGCAAGTTCGGTATTGACAGCCACTGCTTACTTTGAGCAAAACAGGCTGTTGCGCCTGCCAGGCAGTATTTTCCTCATTCTGGCATTCGGTCTCTTCGCGCTGTTATCTGCCGGGAGCTCTTTCTTTCCATTGCTCAGTGCGACAAA
>JBBRHB010000049.1:0-14105 GCA_038223355.1 Chloroflexales bacterium | reverse complement strand
TAGTGGTGCGGCGCAAGTTTTGAACGGCATGGTCTACCGGGGTGCGGGGGACCGTGATGCGAGAACGCTCTCGGATGCCCTTGATGATCTTGGGGTGCAGCGTGGTGGCGGAGTTGACCGCGAATACATGACCTTGAGCGGTGCTCTTCTCGCGGATGATTTGCCTGCGGCCCTGGCGGTCTATGCCGATATCGTCCAACGACCACAATTGCCGGCCGACGAGCTCGATGCCGAACGTGCCCTGGCGACACAAGCTGTGCAAAGCCTGCAGGATCGACCTGCCCAAAGGCTCTTCCAAGAATTGAATCGTATCTATTTTCCCGGTAGCTTTGGTAGACCTACATTGGGCGAGATCGACGATCTCAAGGCCTTAACCCCAGGCGAGGTCCACGCAGATCATCAAGCCCGCTTCTGTCCCGCAGGGACGATACTCACCGTAGCTGGGGGCATTGAGTTTGAGGCGGTCAAAGCGACCGCCGCCCAGCTGTTTGGCAACTGGGCCGGTACGGGGCCAACGACGCCGCCAGTTACGCTCCGCGACGAGCCGCTCTACCAACATCTGCAGCAAGATACGGTGCAGACGCAAATTGGGGTAGCCTACGCCGGGCTGCCGTTGGGCGATCCCGAGTATTACATGGCTCGTTTGGGGCTGAATGTGTTATCCGGTGGCATGGGTGCCCGACTGTTTACGGAAGTGCGTGAGAAGCGTGGTCTGGTGTACTCGGTCGGGGCCTCGCCGCGCGTCCTTAAAGGGGCCGGGATGGTGCTTGGCTACGCTGGTACTCAGCCCGAGCGGGCGCAGGAAACCGTGGACGTGCTCTTAGGCGAACTTCGTCGGATCAAAGATGGTGTGAGTGCCGAAGAACTCGAACGTGCTCGCACCGGCTTGCTGGCGGCCTTGGTCATGGCTGGCGAAGCGAGCGGCTCGCGCGCCGGGTCGATGGCTGCTGACATTTTCCTGCTCGGTCGCCCGCGGACGTTAGTCGAGATTCGCGATGCCGTCGAAGGTGTGACGCTTACTGCTTTGAACGAACACCTAGCTACTCACGCCCCAACGAACTTTACCGTGCTCACACTTGGACCCGCTCCGGTTGAGATCCACTAAATCTACTGCAAGGATATCCCATGCGTTATGATCGTGCTACTCTGGCCAATGGTCTGCAAATTATTGGTGAACATAATCCTGATGCTCAATCGGTTGCGCTCGGCTTCTTTGCGCGCACCGGATCGCGCGACGAGACGCCCGAGATCTCGGGCGTGAGCCACTTCTTGGAACATATGATGTTTAAAGGTACGGAGCGCCGCTCGCCCGAAGATGTTAACCGCGAGTTTGACGAGATGGGTGCAAATTACAATGCCTTCACCTCCGAAGAAAATACGGTGTACTTTGGTGCGGTGCTGCCAAAGTTCCAGGGACAATTGATCGATCTGCTGGCCGATATGATGCGACCGACACTACGTGCTGCCGATTTTGACACCGAAAAAAAGGTGATCCTTGAAGAGATCGCGATGTACAAGGATCGACCGCAATCTGTGCTCTTCGATGTTGCCCGCGAGACGTATCACCATGGTCACCCCCTCGGAAACAGTGTGTTGGGCTCAACCGAAAGCATTACTGCGCTGGAGCGTGACCGTATGCTCCAATATTTTCAACGCCGCTATGCGCCTAATAATTTGGCCTTGGTCTTGACCGGTAATTATGATTGGGATAGTGCCGTTGCCCAAGTGGCGATAGCCACGGCTGCGTGGCAGCCGGCCGACTCCCCGCGGATGCTTTCGACGCCCGAGCCGTACGCATATGAGCGAATGGTGGCCGATCCCAAGCGTGATCGGATATATATCGCATTGGTCGCACCGGCTCCTGCCGCCCAAGCCCCTGAGCGGTTTGCGGCTGAAGTTGTGGCGGAAGCCGTTGGGGGTGGAGAAGGCTCGCGGCTCTACTGGGCGCTCGTCCATGGCGGCCTAGCCGACAGCGTCGGGCTGTGGTATGATCCCAATGATGGTGCTGGTGCATTCTATACATACGCCTCTTGCAGTCCAGACCGCGTGCAGGACGTGCTTCAGATCCTCCGAGCAACACTCCATACAGCCGAAAGTGATGGTCTGAGCGAGGATGAACTGGCACGAGCGCGGCGTAAGATTGCCTCGGGGATTATGCTAGGTGCCGAAACGCCGATGGGGCGTTTGACCGCAGTGGGCTTCGATTGGGTGTACCGCAAAGCGGTCATGCCGCTGAACGAGGTGGCCGATCACTATCTGGCAGTAACGCCCGCCGCAGTAGAGCAACTGCTTCAGGCGCAACCATTTGCAACCTTGACCGTCGTCGTGCTTGGTCCATTAGCTGAGACACCCCCGGCTAATGCGTCTTAGTTGCTTTAAGTTGGGGAACTATCGTATGAAGACCGGCGTCCTTTTGCTCCATGGCTTCACCTCCGATGAGCGCTCGGTTGCTAAACTTGTGTCAATTGCTCAAGATCTCGGCTATCAAACCGAGGCACCCCGGTTGCGGGGTCATGGTCTGCATTATCGCGACTTGTATGGTAAGCGCTGGGAGCACTGGTATGAAGATGTGCGTCAAGGCTACCAACTTCTACGCGAACGGGTCGATCAGGTTGTCGTGGTCGGCTTTTCGATGGGCGGGTTGCTGGCGCTTGAGCTGGCAGCACAGCCTGATGTTGAGGTGGCCGGTGTTGTAGCCCTAGCCCCGGCTACACATATTGCTTATCCGCTTGCTCCGATGGCCTGGATGGCGCTGGGCTGGTACCGCTTCTTGCCGATGGGTAAGTCCGTTGGCTACAGCGATCCCCGTTTAGCAATCGCCGATGATAGCTACAGTCGTCTTGCAACGGACGCCTTTGTGTCATTCTACCGGGCGTCACGCCGAATCCGGCGTGTATTACCACTGATCAGTGCTCCATTGCTGCTGATCCACTCGCGCCGCGACCGTGTTATCAAGCCACGTAGTTCGCAACTCGCCTTTGACCAAGTCAAGTCAATGACGAAAGAGTTAATTTGGCTTGAGCGAAGTGGACATGCCATGTTGGATGATATTGAGGCTGACACAGTGGTAGCGCATGTGCGAAACTTTCTCCTAGGCTTCACTGAGCCTCATCCGCACTATATGGGGCTGCACGAGGCGCGAACGTTCTCACCGGCGTAGAAGCAGTCTGACATGCGAAGAACGCTATGCCGCAACCCAACCGTGAGGCTGTTAATTGGCGCGCGCGAGCAGGTCCAGTAAAGCCATCGCGTAGGCATCTTCACCGTTGGGAGCCGTGAAGGAGCGTAGGTCGCCCCTGGTCCCAACGGTGCAGGTATAGTCCTCGATGCCTCGCGTTAGCCGCAACTCGGCTGGCGGCGGGAGATGCCCGTCAACGAGCAGTCGTAATTGCGTTTCGGTCGGTAGCCACACCACATCGCCGACGACGACGTGATCGAGCGCCCATTCTGTACTACCATGAAACACAATCATCGGCACCCCATTCAAGCGTTGGACAAAGGCCGTTTGTTCGCTTATCACAAAAGGATGGTCGTCAAGGCCCGTGCCCGGCACGGCAAAATGATCGCCAACCGCCGGCGCCCAGGGTAAACCGGCGGCCTGTAGCTGTTGGGCTAGGGGTATTGTGATCAAGCCAAGCCTCCATTGCCGCCTGTCGTTTAATAATAGCGTCTACGACGATACCTGAAGCTACTGCCAATGAGCACCAGCACGATTGACCCTAACAATGCCCATACGACCTCTATATTCACGTTCGCGATCGACAAGGTGATCAAAGGCGGTAGGTGCAGGACTGCTGCTATCCAAGAGCCGGCCAATGCGCCGATCAGCCCAACACCGGTTGATCCCAGTAATCCAATATGTGTGTAGCCCAGCATCGATTCCGCAATGGCTCCGCATATAAGTGCTACCACGATCCAGACCGCGATCTGGATCAAAGCAATCGGCTGACCGTTGAGTGTCAATCCCATTCGTCGCTCCTTAACAAACTCAGCAAAGTATACATCCTTAAGACTCTATCCGTCAGGCCGATGCAAGCTGTGCTCTTTGGCGGCACGCCTCGCGCTGTACATCGTTTATTGCATGTTATGGAGAGGTTTACACGATGAATGACCAGGAACTACGAGCGTTATTAATGCAAAGTCGCCGCATTGCGGTCGTCGGCTTGAGTGACCAACCATCTCGTCCAAGCTACGGCGTTGCGCTCTACATGCAGCAGCATGGCTATACCATCGTGCCGGTTAATCCCTTTGTCCACATGGTATTGGGTGAACGAGCCTATCCCGATCTTCGATCCATCGCCGGCTTGATCGATATCGTCGATATTTTCCGTCGCTCCGACCACGTAGAACCGGTCGTCGACGAGGCCATCGCTGTGGGCGCTAAGGCAATCTGGATGCAACTCGGCGTGGTGAATGAGGCAGCCGCTCAACGGGCACGCGTGGCTGGATTGACGGTGGTGATGAACCGCTGTATTAAAATCGATCATGCCCGGTTAATGCGTTAAGCAACAAAAGGGCCTCGCCAACTCAGCGAGGCCTGTAGGCAACCAATTGTCCGAGCCTACTTAACGACGACGTTGCCTTTCATAGTCGCTTCATGACCAGGGAACGCACAATAGAATTCATAAGTGCCGGCCGCCAACGTAATGGGTGCCGAGGTCTTGCTCTGGCCGTTTTCAATGTAGGCCGTCTTGTCCGGACCGGGCACAAAATACTGATCCGAACCAGCAGCATTCTTGATGACAAAGTTGTGCTGCATCCCACCGTTGTTCACGAAATTGACGGTGAAGGGCTGATTAGCCGTCGCATCAAGCTCCGTCTTGTCATACTTAATACCCTCCACGGCCGTGATTGTCAGCGCCTGCGGGGCTGCTGCGCTTCCACTGCCCGCGCTGCTCCCGCCGCCACAGCCTGTCAGCGTTAAGGCAACTGCGACGGCGCTGCCCGCCAAGAACGCACGTAGTTTCATCTAAGGAACTCCTCATAAAGCTGTTGGGTAGCCTGTATGCTACTTGTGTATTATATCACAATGTCGCCCCGCGTCAACTAGCTTTGGGCGCAAATAGCGCATTCTAATACCATAAACCGCCATTTAACCAAGCGCAAAATGGCCCAAGCTTTAGGGCGTTATGAATTGTGAGAAGTCGTCACCCAATACCACCGTAGCATCAGCAGCTACCGGTGTGGCTGTGTTCGTGGCCAGTGTGACTGGCATACCATGCAGGAGGGCTTGCAAACGTTTGACGGTATATGGTTTTGGGTTGTAGACCATAATCTGACTCTTCGGCGTCGATGGCACATCACCTGGCATATCAACAGTGAATTGAGCATCGCTCAGTGTTGTGGTGACACGTGCGGCCAGACCCGCAACTGTTGTGCCGTTCAAAACTTGCAGGTGTGCCCGCTCTTGGGCCTCGCCTGGCGGCGAAAAAAGCTTGGCTGCCAGCTGTTGCACGCCCGCCGCATCCCAGTGGAGATCCGAGCCATCTTCTTGCACGGCCACTACGTCCGGTGTAAGGCGATATTGCAGTAATTGGGCCGGGTTAAAACGAGCCATATTCAGTCCCAACAGCAAGGCATCAGGTCGTCCCACCGGTAAAGTCGTTTCAATAGCCCCACTTGCAGCATTTAATACGCGCAATGCTACAAACGGCCTCAGGGGCAGCGGCTGATGACGCAAGGCCGTACTCATGGCCTGTAAAACTTGCTGTTGACGCTCACTGCGACCAAAGTCGGAGTCGGCATGGCGCGTGCGCACATATTGGAGCGCCCGCGCGCCATTCATATGTTGGTGACCTGCCTCGATCACCAGCCGCATTGTCCCAAAATCGGGGGTAGGATACTCATCGTCAACGATCGGGTGCGGCACGTCGATATCGATACCGCCGAGCGCATCAACGATCGCCGCAAAGCCATCGAAATTGATCGTTGCAACATAATTTATACGTTGACCCAGGGCCGGCAAGTGTAAAAAGCTTTCTACAGTATCTGCGGCAGTCGCCATGCCGGCGGCAACGGCCGGTACACTGGCACTCCCAGGCTGCTCATAGCCATGGGCAAAGCCACGATTAATCTTTGTTTCACCTTCGCTCGGTACGCTGGCGATGGAGTCGCGCGGAATGGCCAGTAGGCTAGCCCAACCACCGGGATCCAGATGCAGGAGCTGAATCGTATCCGAGCGCGCCCCTTCTTCAGGATGGCTAACGCGGAGATCAACGCCGAGCAGCAGGATGTTGATGGGACCGACGAGGAGACCCCGCACGGGCCGGTCGGCGCGTTCTTCAGGCACGACTACCTTGGCCGCAACGGTCTGTTGTAAAACCACCAGCCCGATACCAGCTAAGAACAGCAGCAATAGCAAGCCGATGCCGGCCGAGCGGAACCAAGTCCATATTTGTCGCCGCCGGGCAGGCGCCAACGGTGGTTTCGGTCGTGGTTGGGATGACGACGCCGGACGGCGTGCGGTTGCATTGATTGGTCGGTGTACCGGCAAAACGCGCGTTGGACCGGTATAAGGTTGATCGTTTTCGGGCTCTGGCATCAAAACTCCATAACCAGTTTTACCACAGGAGATAGCATAGATTTGGCTCACTGTAAAGCTTAGCTAAGATTGAGCGTGGCCCTATTCTTGCGAAATGGCAGGCAGAGATACACCAAAATGATCACGGGGGAGAACCATGTTCAGTCGTCGATTTCAACGTGGAAGTATAGTTGCGCTCCTAGCGGCTTTGTCGCTGAGTGCCTGCGATGTTTCGCAACAAACAACTCAAAATCAACAGCCGGTGCCCCAGGCCCAAAGCCAGAGTCAAACCGGCAGCCAACAAAATCCTGTTCTACCGCAACAGCCGCAAGTCCAACAGCCCCAGCCTCAACAGCCGCAAACGGCTAATCCCGGTGGTATTGCTGGGCTGACAGACCAGCAGATCGGTTCGGGTGGTGTCGCGGCGGCACAGACGCGACCAACACCCATAGCTAATAACGATCAAAACCTGGTTTCCGAATATGAGCGGGTCATTAACAATGTCTATGAGCGTAATATCGGCGCCCTTGTGAACTTGAGCGATGGTCAGGTCACCGGCTCCGGCTTTATCATCGATACCCAGGGCCATATTATCACAAACAACCACGTGGCCTCGAACCTACAACAAATAACGATCACGTTTTCGGATCGAACAAGTGGCGTAGGCAAGGTCGTGGGTGCATTTGCGGCCGGTGATATTGCCGTGATTCAGGCTGACCATATACCGAACGGCGTACAGCCCGTCGAGTTGGGTGACTCCGGCAACCTCAAAGTCGGTCAAATCACGGTAGCAATGGGCAGCCCACTTGGCTTAGAGCAGACCGTCACCTCAGGCATTATTTCGGCGCTCAACCGCTCTATTGCTGATATCAACCAGCAGGCGACAGCTGATAGCAACTCCAGTAGTTTGCAGGGGCTGATTCAGACCGATGCCTCCATCAACCCTGGTAACTCCGGTGGCCCGCTCTTTGACTCGCATGGCCGGGTGATTGGGATGGATACGCTGATCGCGACCCGCGCTACTTCTGAGCAAACCGCCGGCAGCATTGGCCTCGGCTTTGCGGTCCCGATCAATCGTATTAAACGCGTTGCTCAGCAGATTATCCAAACCGGTCATTACAACCGTCCGGTGATGGGTATTTCGTCATATCCGATCGATCCACGAATTGCGCGGGTGCTCAATTTACCTGTCACGAGCGGCGTTATGGTTGGCAAGATCACCGGAGCGCAAGCGCAGCAAGCCGGGCTACGGGCAGCTACTAATTCTGCGAACCTGCAAGCGAGCGATGGAACACAAATCCAGTTCCCAACGAACGGCGATATTATTGTCGCCATTAATAATACGCCCATCCGCACGACCGGTGATTTGCGCAATGTGATCGAAACCCAAGCGAACCCAGGCGATACGGTCACGATCACATTTGTGCGGGATGGGCACGAGCAAACGACCCGCCTGACGTTGCAATAGCTCCTGACGACTACCAGCACGTTTCCGCCCCTAGGCTCAGCCTAGGGGCGCCGCGCGTAACCCGGCAATGTGCATGGTACAATGCGCCGCCTGCAACTGACCATGGCCAACATAGGCAAGCGTGCACTTTGAAACCTACGAATGGAATCTCCCAACGACTGCGCATCCACGTGCTCGGTGCGCTCTTCCTCGGGTTGATCGCGCTCGCTTTGCGGGTGTGGGGCGTCGGCTGGTCTTTACCCTATGTCGATCATCCTGATGAGCCAGCCGTTATGAATGTGGTGCTGCGAATCGTCGCAGGCCAACTCGATCCTCACTTCTTTTTTTATCCGTCGCTAATGTTGTATGCTCAGACGCTCCTCCTCAAGCTGCATTTCGCATGGGGGCTGGCCAATGGCAGCTATCACACCCCGCTCACACTCCCCACCACAACTGATTTCATAACTACCATCCCACAAGCTTTTATCGTGACGCGCTTGCTCACGGCTGTGCTTGGTGCGACGACGGTCGTCGTCTTGGCGTTCGGTGGTGCCCGGCTGCTTAACCGCCGTGCCGCACTCCTTGGGGCGGCACTGCTGGCGCTCTCGCCCTGGGCCATTACCCATGCTCATTTTATGACGGTCGATGTTCCGGCGGCGCTGGGCAGCACCTGCGCAATCCTCGGGGCAATCTTCGTGCTCGAACGAGGAACGTGGCGCGCCTATCTGCTGGCCGGACTCGCGGTCGGGCTGGCCACGGCAACCAAGTATCAAAATGCCTTACTTTGCGTACCGCTCCTGCTCGCTCATCTCCTGCACTGGCGACGCCAAGCGCTCGCCACTGGCGCACGATTAATCATAGCTGGGGCCGTGGCCGGACTTGTGTTCATTGCGACGTCGCCCTATATCCTCCTTGATTGGCCAGCGTTCAGCCGTGATCTCGGCACGTTATTTGGCTCGTACAATGGTCAACATGGCGATATCACCGGCCGCTGGCCCGTGCTTGCCTATCTCCACTTCTTGTGGTCGCAAGCGCTCGGGTCGCTGGGCTCACTGCTGGTGCTAATTGGAACGCTGGTGCTGCTCCGGTGCAAACCGGCTCACGCGGCCGTTGTGCTGGCATTTCCGGTGGTGTTGCTCCTTACACTGCTCCGTGTCCAAACCCACTTTTTTCGGAATCTGCTACCGCTCCAGCCGCCGCTGTTATTGCTTGCCGGCTATGGTGCTATCCAGCTGTGGGATGTATACGCGTTACGGTTGCCCAGGCAACTTCGACCGGGCCTAGCACTTGCGTGCATTGCTGGCCTATTATTGCCGCCCGGCATCGCTGCTTTCAGTGAAAGTGCCAAGTTCGCGCAGCCCGATGCCCGGGTGATTGCCCAAACTTGGAGTAGCCGCATATGGCCGGCAACGCGCATCGCCGCTGAGCTACAACATCCCCTCGCAATCGGCGGCGTTACCCAGGCGACGACCTTTCTAAACCTTGCCGCCCACGGCTTCCCTTGGTACCGTGCGCAGGGCTATGGATTGTTACTACTCACTTCGGATGCACGCCACAGTTGGGAGTTGACGGCACCATACCAACAACTGCTGGCTACGGGTAAGCAAGCGGGCAACTGGGGCGGTCCCGGCAGTGGGTACCGTGGTCCGCGCATCGATCTGATCGATACGGGGTTAACAACCGCTACACTGAGCGCTCAGCCGGTGGGGGCGACGATTGGACCACTCCGACTTGATGCAGTGCTCTTTGGCAGGCGGCTCGTTGGACCGGCTGGGCCTGAAGTCGCGGCTGGCGAAGCGGTGAAACGGGGTGGTGTGCTGGGTATTACTGCCTTTTGGCAGCGCCTTATCCCAGTCGTTCCAGCCGCTCAGTATATAACATTTATCCAGTTGCGCGATGCGGCCAACCATACTGTTGCTCAACGCGATACGCCGCCCTGGGCCGGCCTTTTCCCGGTCAGTAGCTGGCCACTTGGCACGGTAGTAGAAGAAGCGCTTGATCTGCCCATGCCGGCGACCCTTGGTGCAGGCACGTATCATCTGGTGCTCGGTATGTATGATCGAACAACGGGTGCCCGGCTCGATACCCGCCAAGCAGCAGCCTCCCTCACACAAAACGAGATCGATCTCGGCACCGTGGTGGTCGTGCGCTAACGCCCCTGCTGCTCAGCCAGCGAAACAACGCCGATCCCCAATAGCAGCACGAGTCCACCAATGATCTGTAGCGCAGCAAGTTGTTGGTTAGGCAGTAAAAATAATGCCAGCAAGGCTGATCCTACCGGCTCGCCCAGCACTGCTACTGTGACGAAGGTCGCAGACAGATGTTTGAGGCACCAGTTAAAGGCTGTGTGTCCGGTAAGTTGGGGCCCGATCGCTAACAAAAATAACAGGCCATAGATCATAGCCGGCAGTCCCAACAAAGAGTCGCCGGCCAGCGACATCCAAACGGTCAAGACCACGGCGGCAATGCTATAGACCATCCAAATATAGGGCACGACCCCCATGCGTTTACGCAACTCACGGCCGACCAGAAAGTAGCCTGAGGCAGTGATTGCGCCAACCAATGCCAACAAATCACCGAGCAGTGGCTGGCTGCCATGGCCTCCATTGCGGTCACTCAAGCCGATCAATGCTGAGCCGGCAATGGTCAGTGCGATACCGAGCAGGACCGACCGGCGTATGCGTTCATGAAATAACAGCACTGAAGCCAGCCCGACGAAGAGCGGATTGGTCGACACCAAGGCAGTCGATGACGCCACCGATGTATAGGCCAATGATGTAATCCAGCTTGCGAAGTGCACCGCGAGTAAGCTACCACCCAGCAGGGCCAGCCCACGGTCACGAGCGCCGATCATCCTAATTTCACGTTTGTGGCGCGTTAAGGCGTAGGGGGTTAACAAGACGGCAGCGAACATCAGCCGCCCCGCCGCAATCGTCAACGGCGACGCACCCCGGTGCTGCGCAAGATTGATAAAGATGGCTGCGGTCGAAACGACTAGCACGCCCCCGAAAAGCACGAAATAAGCCGAGGTGCGAGACGGTACCGGGGAGGTAAGCACTTCCTCATTCTCTAGACTCATCTCAGTCTCATGCCTGGGTGGTCGCTTGCTCAGTCTTGGTTAGCGGTTTGCCCTGCCTGCCGGCTGAAGTAAGAATAATGACGGCGGCTAATACACACGCCCCACCTAGCAGTTGAGCAATTCCCAGCCCTTCCGCTAGTAGGAGCGCAGCCAACCCGGCAGCGATAATCGGTTCCAACGTGGCCACGATCGAGGCATTAGAGGTCGGGACGCTTTGCAACCCCCAGGTAAAGCATAAGGGCGCCAGTAATGTTGGGAGCACGGCCACCGCCAGCAGCCAACCCCACAGCGACGGGGTATGTAGGATACGCAGGGTATCGCCGAACGGTGCGACGGCAAATAGCAGAAGCCCGCCGATGCCAAGCGAGTACGTTACAACCGTCCAGGGCCGGTAGCCACGCCGTGTCGCCACTGCGCTACAGACGCTGTATACGGCATACCCTAGCCCGGAACCGAGGCCCCAAAGGATGGCGAGGCCATTGCTACGTAGGTGAACCGGATCCGTAATGCCGGCGACCAATGTACAACCAATGAAAGCTAAGCCGAGCGCCAGGAGTTTGCCCAGGCCGAGCGGCTCATGTTCCCGGATGGTGCCCCAAAGTGTAATCCAGAATGGTGCTGTATACAACAGCACGGCAGCCTGTGCGACACTGCCGGCGGCAATAGCGGCGATGTACGCCAGATAAAAGCCGGCTACCCCCACGACGCCAAACAGTGCAAAAAACGGCCAATCTCGTCGCCGTACCCGCAACCAGCTGGGTTGGCGCAACAAAAGGCCGGCGATCAATATGAGAGCTGATAGCCCAGCCCGGTAGGCCACGACTGTCTGCCGCGCTAGGCCATACTGGTCAACCAAGATCCGGTAAAATAAGCCGATAGTCGCCCACTGGCTGGCGGCCAGTAATACCAGCAAGTAGCCTCGTAGACGTAGTCGTTGCATACTCCACAGGATACGCGATTGGAACACTTCCGGCAAGGAATGCTATACTTGTGCGATGTTAATCTCTGACCGTTCCGCGCTGCTCAGCGCGCCTATTATGAGCGTACCATTTGTCTTATTAGACCTCGAAAGCACCGGGCTTAAGCCGGAGGAAGACCGGATCTGCGAGGTCGCCTTGGTGCGTTGGGAGGGTGGTCAGATCGTCCATACGTTTGAGGCGCTAGTCAGCTCGGCGCGGCCGATCGCGCCGGATGCCTATGCAGTCAACGGTATCAGCGCCGACATGCTTGCCGGGGCACCGCAGTTCGAGTTAATCATGGCTCCCTTGCTCGACGTGATTGGTGATGGCGTGCTGGTCGCCCATAACGCGCCCTTCGATGTCTGTTTTTTGAACGCTGAACTGGTGCGGGCTGGCCAACGACCATTGAACAATGCTGTCGTTGACACATTATCGCTGGCTCGCCACTTCCTCCGCCGGGCTCGCTACAACCTGAGTACTCTTGCCCAGCACGTTGGCGTAGCACAGCCGCAGCATCGCGCGATGAGCGATGTCGAGGCATTGATAGCCGTCTTCGCCCACCTATTGCAGCAGCTTGAACCACTCGGCGTCGAGACGCTAGAAGATTTGCTGCGGGCACAAGGTGGTTTGTTGCCTGGTGACCTTGATCCCGCTGCTGATCCCATGGTCCTCGAAGCATTGCGCCAGGGGCGGCAACTGCGCATTGCCTACCGCACGAAAGGTGGGGATCCTATTCTGCGCACAATTCTCCCACTTGAGCTTCATATGGCTGACGGGCTGCCACGCCTGGTTGCCTACTGCTTCCTGCGCAACTCACAGCGCACCTTCTACCTCGACCGCATTGCTGAGATGATGCTGGTTGATGAGGTATAACATTAGGACAGGGTGTTAATTGCCCGCGCCGCAAGAACGGCGATGACCAGCAACGAGATCAGCGACTGGATCATCATCAGCCCTTTGGCACGCCGCGATAGCACCATCGTATCGGTCGGACTAAAGGCCGTGCTCGTATTGAAGGCCAGGAATAAATAATCCAGAAAGGCTGGTGCCCACCCTTGGATTAAGGCTGGGTCCATCGTCATTTGCGGAAATAGGAAATCGGAACTACTGTGGTGCTCCAAATGGCGCTCGTTTGGGCCGCCGGCATCGATCTCCCAATACCAAAGTGCAAAGCACAACACGTTGGCGACCCAAATTAGTGCCGCGTCTTGGAGCAGTACCAGGGCTTTGGTGTTACCTCCTTGCAGTCTGACCAGCAATAACACCGCGCTGGAGGCAATAAGGAGCGTAATTAAGGCGGTCATACCACGGACCAGCAGTTTGACAATATGATTTAAGCCGCGAAAGCGTGCGATGTTGATTGGCACGAGCAGCACTAAGACCACCGCTAAAATGAGCCACGAAGGCCCTGATATGTGGCGTTGTGAAATCAGCAGATAGATACCACCGATGGCCAGGAACGCGATGATTGCGGGCCAGCGTGGGATCACCGATTTAGTTTTACCGGTGCTAGGTGCGGATGGTTTGGTGGCGGACCGGGCTTGATTGTTCACGTGTGGTACTCCCATCGTGGTCGTTTCACGATCTGTGACGATCGCCATGCTACGTTGACCGAAACGTGACCGACTTCTATAATAGCCGCGTGGCACTACCGAAGCAATGGCACATCATACAGCAGCTTGTCCAGAGCTTCATGATATTCCTGCTGGCAGCCTGCGGACCCTTGGTCGCGTCGCGCTCCTCACTGCCAACTATCCTTGCAAGTGCTACGCCACAAGTCCCGCTGATGTCTCCACCGTCACTCGAACTTAAGCGCCCGTTTACACCGCTGTTCGATGGCGTTCGGGCCATGCAAGATGCCGCCGCCCAGATGCAGTGGGTGCCGCGCGACACCGGCTCACTGGGTTGGCAACATACCGGCGATTATATCATCAGCCTGTTACGCCTAGCTGGCTGGCAGATCACCGAACAGCGTTTTCCCTACCGCGGCTTTACATGCCGTAATATACTGGCTCAACGTGGCTCAGGACCGCTTCTGCTATTAGGAGCGCATTATGACTCGCGCCGCCAGGCCGACCATGACCCCGATCCCAATAAACA
>JBBRHB010000048.1:0-14220 GCA_038223355.1 Chloroflexales bacterium | reverse complement strand
CTTTTGTCCTCCCGAAAGGTTCACGCCACGCTGACCGACCACTACATCATACCCGTCCGGGAAATGCATAATGAAGTCATGCGCCTGTGCCATCTTCGCTGCGGCGATGACCTCATCATCAGAACTCTCGGGGCGACCATAGCGGATGTTGTCGCGGATCGTACCGGAGAACAGTACGGACTCCTGAAGCGCGACGCCGACCACCCGGTGAAGCATGCTCTCGTCAACCGTGCGCACATCCACACCGTCGATCGTCACCCGCCCCCCGGCCACCTCATAGAACCGTGGGATGAGGCTCACGAGACTCGATTTCCCGGCTCCGGTAGCGCCCAGCAGCGCCACGGTCTGGCCGGGCTCAGCGACAAACGAGATCCCTTTTAGCACTGGGTCGTGGCCATCACCGCCATAGCTAAAGGTCACATCCTCGAAAGCGACCCGACCACGAGGCGCGAAGGTGGTGAGTGCGCCCGACCGGTTTTGGATCTCGGGCTCACTCTGCAGTACTTCGTTGACGCGCCGTGCCGATGCCTCGCCCCGCGAAACGCGCACAATCAACATGCTCACCATCATCAGCGACATCAGCGTCTGCGAGAGGTAGTTAATGAAGGCGACCAGTTGTCCAACCTGGAGGCTGCTGCCCATGACCTTAATGCCGCCGATCCACAGGGCGGCGACGACGCCACCATTGAGTACCAGCATCATGAAGGGCATCGTCAGCGCGCTCGTCCGCAGTGCACTGGTGTTCTGCATCATGAGACGGTCGTTGGCATGACTGAAACGCTGTGACTCGTGATAGCCACGGGCAAACGCTTTGACAACACGCACACCCGCTAGGTTCTCCTGCATGACTGTGTTGAGCGCGTCCAATCGCCGCTGGACCTCGCCGAACATGGGAAAGGTCTTGTTGATAATAATGATCAGCGCGACGGATACGATCGGGATAAGCCCGAGCAACAGCAATGCTAATTGCGGACTTGTCAGGATCGCCATGACGAGGCTGCCTACGAGCAGGAGCGGCACACGGACCATGATCCGCAACAACAACATCACCATCTCCTGGAGTTGGCTAACATCGTTGGTCAGGCGCGTGATGAGCGAGCCCGTTTCTAACCGGTCGAGGTTGCCAAAGGAAAGGGCCTGAACTTTGCCGAAGAGCGTACCACGCAGATCGGCGCCAAAGTGCTGACCCGCCAGGACAGCGAAGATGGTACAGCCTACGCCGCCGACCATCCCCAGCAGTGCTGCGCCCACCATCCACCCGCCGGTTGTAAGCACGATGTGCATGTCAGATCGGGCGATGCCTTGGTCAATGATACGTTCCACTAGCCGTGGTTGCATCAGGTCCATGGCGACTTCGAGCGCCATCAGCAACGGAGCCAGGACGGCCCATTGCCAATACGGCTTGAGAAAGATGGCTAGTTTGCGAGTTGCCTGCATGCTCGACTCATACCTAGGCTAACAGAAACAGACTTGGAGCCTGTACCAGAGATAGTACCGGAGGGATGTTCCTTTGTCGAGCAGGCTGACGTCGCCACCCAATGCGTTGGGCATGCTGCCGCGCCACGCTGCGGCAACGATGCGACGATGAGATCCGTCCTTGATGAATCTCCATTCGACTGCTATACTAAAACTCTAAACCCGACCTGGACCAATTAAATAGCCCCGCTGCGGAAGGAGGTTATTAACCCTTCGTTCGTTTGGCCGCATCCGTTTCCCCGTTGGCCGTATATGCCCCACGATGTCGAGGAGGAACCTTCATGGCGAAGGACTACACGTTGCGGTCTGCGCCCGTGGTGCGCGCAGCCTCATCTACCGTTGTTGATACGTCCACCATCTGGAAGGTGATCATGGCGTCCGCCCTGGGCACAATGATCGAATGGTACGATTTCTACATCTTCGGCAGCTTAGCCACCGTTATTGCCGCAAACTTCTTTCCCAAAGGGAATGATACCGCTGCTCTGCTCAGTACCTTTGCCACCTTCGGTGCCGGCTTCGCTGCACGCCCTTTCGGGGCGTTGATCTTTGGCCGTGTCGGTGATTTGGTCGGACGTAAATACGCCTTTCTGGTCACGCTCCTCATCATGGGTGGCTCAACGACTTTGATCGGCCTGTTACCG
The DNA here is from genome assembly GCA_038223355.1 of Chloroflexales bacterium. Lineage (GTDB taxonomy): Bacteria > Chloroflexota > Chloroflexia > Chloroflexales > Kallotenuaceae > JACDGP01. Next base: position 12,103 of record JBBRHB010000048.1, on the reverse strand, counting down.
ACATATGCCTCAATTGGCATTGCGGCACCCTTGATCCTTGTACTCATCCGCATCATCCAGGGGCTGGCACTCGGCGGAGAGTACGGCGGAGCGGCTACTTATGTGGCCGAACATTCTCCCGAAAATCGCCGCGGCTTCTATACAAGTTTCATTCAGATTACGGCGACCCTAGGCCTGTTCGTCTCGTTGCTCGTGATTCTGGTTGTGCGCGGCTCCATGAACTCGGCTAGCTATTCCTCTTATGGCTGGCGTATCCCCTTCCTCCTGTCGATCGTCTTGGTTGCCATCTCCGTCTATATTCGCACCCGTATGAAAGAGTCGCCCTTGTTTAGTAAGCTAAAGGCCGAAGGCAAAACCTCGAAGGCTCCCCTCACCGATGCCTTAGGCAGCCGCAAGAATTGGGGCATTATGCTGCTGGTGCTCTTCGGTGCGGCGGCCGGTCAGGCCGTCATCTGGTACACGGCCCAGTTCTATATCAGCACCTTCCTCAAAGGCAAAGGCGTAGGCATCGACTTGAACCCGGCGGATACGGTCGTCGCCTTGGCGCTCCTCTGTGGTCTCCCATTCTTCGTGATCTTTGGGGCGCTTTCGGACCGCATTGGTCGTAAGCCGGTGATGATGGCCGGTAACCTCCTTGGGGCTCTGCTGATTTATCCGATCTTCCGCGCGATCAAAGCTGCTGCTGGCCCCATTGGTCCAGTCGTCGATGCGGCTGGCAAAGCTGTCTTGGATGCTACAGGTAAACCCGTGACCCATGCACTCCAGCCGAACCTGTTTGTAATCGGTCTGCTTATCTGGATCTTGCTGGCAACGGTCGGCATGGTCTATGGCCCAATTGCGGCTTTTCTGGTCGAGGCCTTCCCGGCTAAAATCCGGTATACGTCGGTCAGTTTGCCCTACCATGTCGGTAATGGCTATTTTGGCGGCTGGCTACCCTTTATCGCGACGGCCCTGGCAGCACGCGCCGCATTGTCAGCGAACCCAACCATCAAGGCGAACGCCATTTACGCTGGGTTGATCTGGCCAATTGCGATCGCTCTGATAACCTTCGTGATTGGGACGCTCTTTGTAAAAGAGACCAACCAGGTCTCGGTCCATGAGGAAGCTGACGAAGAGAACTATCCGACCCCGGCCTAGCCACAGTTCTCGTTCTCCGAACGTTGGGCTTGTCTTGACCGCAGCGATCATCTAACGTACGATAAGGCGCAGGAAAAGCTCCCCTTCCTGCGCCTTACACGTGTCGAAAAATAGGAGATGCAATGATGCAAGCTGATGCGAACCAATCTGCCTCCGATCTCCATGCCGCGTACGGTGGCGATCACTCTATCCCACCCCCTAATTCACAACTCGCCGCCCACGCTCACATCGGTGATTACCAAGCGCTCTATCGCCGTTCGCTAGAGAAGCCCGATGCGTTTTGGCGTGAATGTGCTCAAGATATTACTTGGCATGTGCCCTTTACACAGGTGTTTGATGATCGGCAGGCGCCCTTCTACAAATGGTTTGTCGGCGGCCAAACCAACGTCGTGACGAATGCGCTTGAACGCCATCTCGCTTCACGTGGGGATCAGACTGCCCTGATCTGGGAAGGTGAAAACGGCGCCAGCCGAACCCTGACCTACGCTGAACTTAACGAGCAGGTCAATCGCTTCGCCAATGTGCTCAGGTCGCTCGGCGTCACCAAAGGCGACCGGGTCGCGATCTATATGCCCCGCATTCCCGAGCAGCCCATCGCGATGCTGGCTACCGCCAAGCTCGGTGCCGTTCATACAGTCGTCTATGGCGGACTTTCGACCGAGGCGCTCTCTGCGCGCATCGCGGATGCTGAGGCGAAGGTGGTCGTCACGGCCGATGGTGGGCATATTAACGGCAAGATCATCGAGCTAAAGCGCATCACAGATGAGGCGGTTGCTAACGCGCCGAGCGTCGAAACGGTGGTCTGTGTCAAGCATGCGGGTAATCCTACCAACCACCTGCCTCGTGATCGTGATTGGCACACCCTCATGGCCGATCCGCAGATGGGAGTCCCTTGTCCTACTGTTTCAATGGATAGCGAGGATCCATTTTTCATTATCTATACCTCGGGATCAACCGGTGCCCCGAAGGGGGTTGTCCATACGGTTGGTGGCTATCTCGTTGACGTGTATTCGTCGCTGAAGTGGGCGCTCGACCTCCGTGACGGCGATATCCTCTTTTGCACTTCGGATGCTGGCTGGATCGTCGGCCACTCGATTGTGCTCTATGGCCCTCTCATGCACGGCGTAACGACCATTATGTATGAGGGTGCTCCGACCTATCCCGATCCTGGCCGCTGGTGGAATATCATCGAGCGCTACAAGGCCACGATCATGTACACGGCCCCTACCGGTGTGCGGGGCCTCATGCGTTTTGGCACTGAATGGCCGGCAAAATCCGACCTTAGTTCACTCCGCCTCTTAAGTATTGCCGGCGAGCCCCTCAATCCCGAGGCTTGGCGCTGGTTCTTCGAGGAGATTGGCCAGTCCCGCTGTCCGATCATCGACTCGTGGTGGCAAACGGAGACCAGCAAACCGATGATTTCGAACCTACCGACTTTATCAATGAAGCCCGGTTCGTGCGGGCTGCCAATGCCAGGGGTTGAGATCGCGGTCGTCGATGATGCTGGGCAACCGGTGGCACCAGATACCGAAGGACGTCTGATCATCAAACGGCCGTGGCCTGGCATGTTGCGTACCATCTATCGTGATCCTGATCGCTATGTGCAGCAGTATTGGAGCGAATTGCCTGGCGTCTATTTGACGGGTGATGCAGCCCGTATCGATCCTGACGGCTATACGTGGGTCATTGGTCGTACCGACGATGTGATGAAGGTCTCGGGCTACCGCCTCGGGACTGCCGAGGTCGAATCCGCGCTCGTATCGCATCCATCCGTTGCCGAAGCGGCAGTTATTGGTTTGCCGCATGCAATCAGGGGTAGTGCTATTCACGCCTATGTCATCTTACGCCAGGGTATCGTAGATACGGGTGATGTCTTAATTGAAGAACTAAAATCTCACGTTAGCAACACTATGGGTCCAATTGCTAAGCCAGAGTCGATCACCGTTGTACCAAAGCTGCCCAAGACTCGTTCGGGCAAGATCTTGCGCCGCGTGCTAAAAGCCGAAGCGCTTGGTCAGCCGTTGGGTGATACCAGCACGATCGAAGATTGATAGCGGCCTAAGCCAGTTGAATGATCACCACGGGCTGATCTATCATAGGCAATTATGGCAGGCCAGCTATCTGCTGGGTAGCTCTCACTGCTACCGCTTATCGAAGATGATGAGGAGAACTTATTATGGCTGATAGAACCGGTGCTCCGAACACGGTGGAACACCTCGGTGATGGTACCCACCCCGAATTCTACTATCCCCCCCAGGAACTGGTCGAACACTCGAATGTTATGGCCTATGCCCGCGAAAAAGGCTACTCTACCTTTGAAGAGCTCTACCAGTGGTCGATCCAGCACCCCCAGGACTTCTGGTCCGACATGGCCACCCGGTTTGTAGACTGGTATACGCCCTATACACAGGTTTTGGACGACTCCAACCCACCGTTCTTTAAGTGGTTTACCGGCGGCAAGATCAACGTTGTCCATAACGCCATTGACCGCCATCTGAACGGGCCAAACCGCGACAAGCTCGCCTTGATCTGGGAATCCGAGCAGGGCGAAGCGAAGCGTTACACCTATGCAGAGCTAGGAGCCGAGGTCAACCGCTTTGCTAACGTGCTTAAGGCGGAGGGTGTTAAAAAGGGCGACCGCGTCACCGTCTACCTGTCGCGTGTTCCCGAACTGCTGATCGCTATGCTGGCCATCGTAAAGCTTGGTGCTATGCACTCGGTTGTCTATGGTGGCTTCTCTATCGACGCTCTACACTCCCGCATCGTAGATGGTCAGTCGCGTGTCGTCATTACCGGCGATGGTGGCTGGATGAATAATAAAATCGTTGAGCTTAAGAATATCACTGATGGGGCCGTCGAGCGTGCCGCCGATCTTGTCGAGCGTGTGATCGTCGTTCGTCGCACAGGACATAACGTATCTATGCAAGCGGGCCGCGATCTCTGGTATCACGAGCTTGCAGCCCGTCCCGGCATGGATGCTCCTTGCGAAACGGAACAGATGGATGCCGAAGATCCAATGTTTCTGCTCTATACCTCCGGTTCTACGGGCGCACCCAAAGGCTTACTCCACACCTGTGGTGGCTATCAGGTCCAGGTCGCTGCGACCTTACATTTTACCTTTGACATCAAGCCTGACGATGTGTACTGGTGTACGGCGGATCCTGGCTGGATCACCGGCCACTCTTATATTGTCTACGGTCCGCTAATGCTAGGGGCCACGCAGGTCATTTACGAAGGTGCGCCAAGTTATCCCGATCCGGGTCGCTGGTGGAGCGTCGCTGAGAAATACGGTGTCACGATCATCTACACGGCACCGACTGCTGTTCGTGCGCTGATGCGCTTCGGCGACGCGATCCCCGCGAAGTACGATCTGAGCAAGCTGAGGCTGCTCGGTTCGGTCGGCGAGCCGATCAATCCCGAGGCTTGGCGTTGGTATTACCGGGTGATCGGAAAAGAACGCTGCCCGATCATGGATACCTGGTGGCAGACCGAGACCGGTGCCTTCATGATCACACCTAATCCAACAACGCCGCTCAAGCCCGGATCTGGAACCAAGCCGTTTTTAGGCATTGAATGTGCTGTACTGACCGAAGAAGGTGAGCCCGCCGGCCAGGACGACGATGGCTTATTGGTGGTTAAAAAGCCATGGCCTTCGATGCTACGCACGATCTATGGTGATCCGGAGCGCTACAAAGAAACCTATTGGAGCCGGCTGCCCGGCTTTTACACCGCCGGTGATGCTGCTCGCCGTGATGAGGACGGCTATTATTGGGTGATCGGGCGCATCGATGATGTTATTAAAGTCTCTGGCTACCGCTTGGGTACGGCCGAGGTCGAGTCGGCCCTCGTCTCACATCCCGCTGTCGCCGAAGCTGCTGCCATTGGTCTGCCACACGAGCTAAAGGGCAACGCGATCCACACGTTTGTCATTCTACGCCAAGGTTTCGAGCCATCTGACGAGCTCGAAAACGAGTTGCGTAAGCATGTGGGTAAAGAGATGGGACCCATAGCCCGGCCAGAATCGATCAGCTTCGTCACCGGCTTGCCCAAGACCCGCTCCGGCAAAATTATGCGTCGCGTGCTAAAAGCACGGGCCCTTGGGCTGCCTGAAGGTGATTTGAGCACATTGGAAGGATAAGGAGAATTCGCACGCCGTCACTGTGCGACAAATTGAGTAAGGCGACCTCTAGTCGCAGGGAGGATCAGTATGAGTATTGGACGAGAAGTAGTGGTGCTCAGCGGTGTACGCACTGCTATTGGCAAATATGGCGGCAGTCTCAAAGATAAGCCGCCGACCGAACTCGCGGCGATGGTCGTCCGCGAAGCCGTCAAACGCGCTGGGATCGAGCCTCAAGCAATCGGTCAGGTGGTCTTTGGTAACGTGATACATACCGATATACACGATATGTATTTGGCCCGTGTCGCCGGTGTCAACGGCGGCTTGCCGGTAGAAACCCCCGCCTATACCCTTAATCGTCTCTGCGGTAGCGGGCTACAAGCGATCGTCTGCGCCGCACCAGCTATTATGGTTGGTGATGTGGATGCCGCCGTCGCTGGCGGGGCCGAGGTCATGAGCCGTGGGCAGTATTGGCTTCCAGGTATGCGCTGGGGCCAGCGCATGAATGATGCGGCAGTCGTCGATGCTATGGTCGGGGCCTTGACTGATCCCTTCGACGATTGCCACATGGGCCTCACGGCTGAGAATGTCGCCGAGAAGTGGCATGTCAGCCGCGAAGATCAAGACAAGCTGGCGGTCGAATCACAGCACCGTGCGGCAAAAGCGACGGCGGAAGGCTACTTTAAGGAACAAATTCTGCCGATTGAACTGAAAGTTAAAGGCGGCTCGACACAGTTCGCTACCGACGAATCTATACGCGGCGAAGCCACCCTCGAAGGACTTGCGAAGTTAAAGCCGGTCTTTACGAGCACTGGCACCGTCACCGCCGGCAATGCCTCTGGCATCAATGATGCGGCTGCCTCCGTCGTCTTAATGGAGCGCCAAAAAGCCGAAGAACGTGGGTTGAAACCTCTGGGGCGGCTCGTCGGCTATGCCCACGCCGGGGTAGAGCCCAAATATATGGGTATCGGCCCGATCCCCGCCGTGCGTAAACTCCTCGATATCACCGGGTTGAGGATTCAGGATATCGACCTCTTTGAGGTGAACGAAGCCTTTGCCGCCCAGGCGCTCGCCGTGATTCGTGACCTTGAGCTACCGCCGGAAAAGGTCAATCCTAATGGAAGTGGTATCTCACTCGGCCATCCTATTGGCGCCACGGGCTGCATTTTGACCGTCAAGGCACTCTACGAACTCAAGCGCACCGGCGGTCGCTATGCCCTTGTCACCATGTGTATCGGCGGTGGGCAGGGCATCGCAGCGATTTTCGAGCGCATGACGTAGCGGGAGCAATGACTATGGGACGATTAGATGGCAAGATCGCACTCGTGACGGGCGCTTCACGCGGGATCGGTCGCGCGATTGCGCTGAAGTTAGCGCGCGAGGGCGCGACAGTTGGTATCAACTATCTTAGTGCTCTGCCGGAGGCTCAGGCAGTGGCTGATGAGATCACTAAGTTCGGGGGCAAAACGCTGCTACTGCAGGCGGATGTCAGCGAGAAAGACCAGGCGCGTGGCATAGTTAAGCAGATCGAGGAGCATTTTGGACAACTCGATATTCTGGTCAACAATGCCGGTATCACGCGCGATAAATCGATGCGTAAGCTGACCGACGATGACTGGACCGAGGTTATTAACACCAACCTCAACAGTGTCTACTACTGCACCACGGCCGCGATGCAGGGCATGATCGACCACAAATATGGCCGCATTATTAACATCAGTTCCTACGTCGGTCAGGCCGGCAACTTTGGTCAGGCCAACTACGCGGCCAGCAAAGGCGGCATTATCGCCTTTACCAAGACCGCTGCTATTGAATTGGCCAAGTACGACATTACCGTCAATTCCATCGCTCCTGGCTTTACCCTGACCGAAATGCTGGCGAAGGTGCCAGCTAACGTTCAGGACCAAATTAAAGCCAAAATTCCGATGGGGCGTTTTGGGCTGCCCGAGGAGGTGGCCAAAGCGGTAGCATTCCTGGCAGCCGACGGCGACTATATCACCGGCCAGCAGATCAACATCAATGGCGGCGTCTATATGTAAAGGGGGAACCACTATGAGTCAACATCGCCCTGATGATTCCAACCCCATGGATCCTTTCGGTATGATGAAAGGTCTGCACGAATCCAACATGGATGCGTGGTCGAAGATGATGCAGCAGGTCGTGAATACCGAAGGCTATGCCCAGGCCACGAGCAAAATGTTGGATGCTTACTTAACAACCTCGGCCCCTTTCCGCAAAATGTTCGAGCAGGCCATGACACAGGCATTGACCCAGTTCAATATGCCCACGCGCTCCGATGTAACTACGCTGGCGGAGCGCTTAACACACATCGAGTTGCGCTTGGACGAGTTGGATGCCAAGCTCGATAGCGTGCTCCAGAGCCAGCCGTCGAAGTCGGAGCCCAAATGAACCAGCTATGCGCATTACTCAGGGCGTCCGCTCCTGCTCGGCCCGGAGATACTTCAGCATTGCGCGTACTGCATGTTGGTGTCCACACTCATACATAACGTCTACGTGCTCTAGCGCTAAACCTGGCGGAAGAGCTGCCGCAAGTGGAAAACCTACACATGCGGCAGCATCCTCCTCCGGCTCCGGTTCCCTGCTGAGGCCACTGGCTACTGCCGCCCTACAGTGCTGTTCCAACCTATCGAAGTAGGCGATGTTGTGCTCAATGACTGCCGGGCCGGCCGTAACTGGAGCATGACAATATAACACCGTAGCTGCGTTATAGGCTGCGAGCCGTCTTAATGAAGCTCGGATAGCAGGGATAGCAGCAGCGCCATCTACAAACGGGAAGGGCACTTCAGCCGCATCGCCCACAAACAGAGTACGAATCTCTGGCAGATAAACCGAGATATGGTCTGCCGTGTGGCCGGGTGTAGCAAAGAGTTCGACCTGTAAATCACCGCCATCAATTTGGAGCTGTCTGTCGAACAGGATGGTTGGTGCTGTCAGTACAACACTCCCAAACCACTGGGGATCGCTGCGACGAAAGCTAGTCAGTTGCTCGGCGGTCTCAGGGGACCGTAGTCGCTCGGCACACAATCGACTGGCAATGATCGGTGCCGGCTGACGCGCAGCCTGACCGGCAAACACCTGGTTCCCCCAGGCATGATCCCAATCGGCATGCGTGTTGATAACCAGCAACTGCCTTTCATCTGTAAGATAGGGCCTGATATTCGCTAACAGCAGTTCCGCTGTTGCCGAATTAAGTGCTGTATCGATCAAGATGACGTAACGCTGCGTCAGGATGCAATGATGGTCAACCGTTCCCCCATCATGCAGCGCGCACCGATACACCAAAATTCGCGGGTCCCAATCCTCGTTTGCTATGAACTCAACCCGGTTGTGAAAGTGTTGCTCCACTTGAGAATGTCCTCGTCTACTCGATGACCTGTTCCGGCAATCCACTCAACAGCGATCTATTTGCGGCCAACGTCGTCGCCAGCGTTCCCAACCCGTCGCGATAGGAACAACGCACGAGGCTTTGGTCATGATCGCGAACGGCACGCACAAACGTGGCCACCTGCTGGGGGTAGCCAGTCGTTGGATCATGGTAGTCGACGAGTTCGCCATCGATGGTGCCTCGTACTGTCCACGCGTCATAGACCAATTCCAGGTGCAGGTCACGGGCGATGATGGTGCAGCCCCAAAAGAATTTCCAGACGGCGCACGTAGAGATAATTGTGCCGACTGGGCCACCCTCGAAGTCGAGGGTGACGGTCGTCACATCTTCATAATCGACTCGCTCTGGTACCGTATCACTCCGGCCCAAGGCATACACTCGCTTGACCTCGCCCCCTAGGTAGCGGGCAAGATCCACCATATGGGTACTTTGCTCCACAATTTGGCCGCCCGACAGCGCCCTTTGCCGATTCCAGCCACCCGGCATGGCGCCAATGACCTGCCCTACAATCATCGCCAGCGGCCTATCGATCAGCAGCTTTTTAACGTAATCCGTGATGCCGCTATAACGAAACATGTAGCCCACACTGTTGATGACGCCGGCCTGTTCAATTGCCGCTAGGCTGCGGTGCGCAATCTCGAGATTCAAGGCTAATGGCTTCGTGGAAAAGATCGCGCAACCTCGCGCGGCGGCTAGTACTAACTCGTCACCCCGCGCAAAGGGTGGTAGATTGTCGAAAATGGCATCTAGTGTCTCATCTCTGAGCATTGCACGGTAATCGGTGTATAGCCGGACCTCACGACCACGTGCCAGTTCATGAGCACGATCGTGATCGAGGTCGCAAAAAGCCACAACCTGCGCCTCTCCGGCCATCGTATCAAGGCGCTGGAGATACTCGCGCGCGATACCACCACAGCCAATAAAGCCAATACGGATCATGGCTCCTTGTGCCTTTCTGTCTGCTGCGCTTTGACGTATTCGTGCTGTACCGCTTGGAAGCTTGCTGCGTCTAACACTGGTAGTTCGGCAGCCGCAACGTTGGCCAGTAAATGTTCGAGGCGGGTAGTACCCACGATCGCGCTGCTAACCAACGGGTTAGCCAGCACCCACCGCAGTGCGAATTGGAGCCGGTTTCCCCCCGCTCCCACTCCTTGCCAGTCCATTTCCTGCGCGATATCCCACTTCCAACTCCAGTCGGGGTGCGAGGGTCGCTGCCGGAGAAGAGGAATACCATTGGCAACCGGTTGCTTAATAATTAGCCCCACGTTTTGATCGGCTGCTGCCGGCAGTAAATCGTCGCCGGGACCTTGTTGTAGCACACTATACGACGTTTGTAGGGTGGCGAAGACTCCTAATTCGAGCGCTCGTCGCGCATCGTCGCCATCCGCGCTCACCCCCAGATGCCGAATCTTTCCCGCTTCCCGCGCACGCACTAATCCATCGAGGGCTGCGCCATCATCGAATACCCAGCGTGGTGGAGTGTGCAACTGTACCACATCAAGATAATCGGTCTGAAGACGGCGCAAACTTCCATCCACCGTTGCCACGACACCTTCTGCACTCCAGTCCTCTTGCACATCCCAACTGTGGCCATTCCACTGCTGGAGCCGCCCGCACTTAGTCACGACTACGATATCATGACGGTGACGCCGTAGCGCTCGCCCAAGCAGTTCCTCGCTATGTCGGTAGTTTGGTGCAGTATCAAACAGCGTAATGCCGAGATCGACTGCGCGCTCCACCAATGACACAAATGGTGCAGTGTGCATGGCTGGAGCAAAGCCAATCGATGCTCCGCCAAAACCGAGCAGCGAGACCTGTAATCCAGTCTTGCCTAAGGGTCGACTTGGAATCATTCTTTCTTCCTCACTCCTTCTGGCAGCGGCTGATCGCGAAGCCAGGCTCGCACCATCGCTGTAAACAACTCTGGCGCTTCCAGATTCCATAAATGTCCTACGCCGGGAACGACCACCTGCTGTGCACCGTCAATTGTCCGTGTGAGCTGCCGTGCGGCCTGCTTGGCCGGTATCGTTTCGCGGCTGCCGACGGCTACTAGCGTTGGTGAGACGGCTCCGCGTGGCAACTCCATCGTCATCAGCGCTTGCGTGTAATGGCTGGTAAATGTCGCGTTCAGGCTCAAAATTAGATCATCGTGAACCAGCCCATAGTAGACCGGCGGAATTCGGAACTGCTTATAAGCGAGGTGCACGAGCGTTTCCGCCGGTATGAAGCGATATAGTAGCGCTCCCGCATTCGAGATTGCGCCCAACACCTTTCCTAAGCCTGCCGCCGTCCCACTAACGATCAAGTGGTCGACCATCTGGGGAAATAGCCGTAGCACTGTCAGTCCCACAGCACCGCCCAGCGACAGCCCCACAATATGCGCTCGTCCGCTCGGCACCCGTTCACGAATGATCCCAGCTACATCTTGAGCAGCGCCGTCTAACGTAAATGGGCCGGTACCGACACTCTGTCCCTGCTCCGGCAAGTCTGGCACAATGCAATGGTACTCTGGCAACCCCTCGATCTGTGGCTGCCACATTCGACCACTGAGACCTCCACCGTGCAGGAAAACGATTGCCTGGGCCGTCGTTGAACCGGACTCATAAACATACAACATGCCGCTCTCCCTGCAACATTTTGCAACTGCCAGCGTCATAGCCCCCAGAACATGTAAGGAGCTTACAATGAACACGCAACTAAGTCTTTCAACAACTCACAAGGTAATCGGCGGTGTCGCTGGCGGTCTGGGCGAGTATTTACAGGTTGATCCTGCGTTCGTCCGTATCGGTTTTATCGTCCTGGGCTTCGCGACCCCCATCGGCGTGCCTCTGTACTTGATTCTCTGGTTCGCCATGGGGCGACCAGATGGGCAAAACGTGGTCCGCCGGGGGATTGATGGTGTGCGTCAAGGTGCGCAGCAGGTGGGATCGAGTTTCCGATCAGGCCCGCGCTTCGACCCGCAGACCGGTGCCTCCCTCACGACGGCCTACAGCCGTAACCAGAAGGCCGGTATCGCTTTGATGGGCCTGGGTGCCCTGATGCTGGCCAGCATGCTCCATATCGCGGCCCCACTGATCGCGGTTGCTTTCGTAGCCACCGGTTGGTATTTGCTCAAGCACTAAACTTTCCAAGTTCAGGGCGCGTCGACCGTGGAAGCTCCACGGCCGACGCTGTGTCCGCCGTTCATCACCCACTGTCTGGGCGTGGCTGATCATGCACTGTGTACTGTACGTCTGCAAATCCCACTAAAAAGGTGCTAATAAACTCTTTCGCGGCTTCCGCTCCCACAGTCTTGCGACCGTTGACTTCTCCCACGTAGTTTGTAGCGAGCAATTCGTCCAGTAGCCCAACGTTCTGCCGGTTATAAACATCGTAAAATTTGAGCGCGGTCTCGGTTCCCACCTGTGCCTCCCTTCGGCTATTGGCGATCAGCTAGCGCTATT
>JBBRHB010000047.1:0-14337 GCA_038223355.1 Chloroflexales bacterium | reverse complement strand
CCTGGAGTGGGTGAGCATGATGCGGCGAGATGCGCTTGCCATTGAGAATCGTACCATTGATGCTGCCAACATCGGTCAGCACGAACTGAGCACCGCGCCGCTCGATCACAGCGTGCCGGCGTGAAGCATGGCCCCGGTCATAATCAGCGAGATCGAGCTCCGGATAGTGATTTTGGGATGGATCACGACGACCGATGCGGCACGGTACAGTTTGGAGGGGAAAATCCCAGCTGCCGCGGCTGGTCGTGATGTGAAAGCGGCCCGCAGGTTGCAAGCTGGGTGTCGGCAGGATCAGTGGTGGTGGCGTTGGTTTTGCGGCAGGTGAGGGGGCGGGTAAGGGGGCACCACACGTGGCACAAAAACGGGCTGAGGATCGGTTGCCCCGACCACAGGCCGGGCAGAAAGTCGGCTGCTCAGTTGTGCCGACCAACGCATCGGTCATTTGCTTGGTCGGTCCTAGTGCAGGAGCACGCGTAGCCGCAGGTACCTGTAATTGACGCTGGGCGCGTGGTGGCACGACGGGCGTGGCCGTGCGTTGGGTTGCATCGGGGGCGGGAGTAGCAACCGGGAGAGGCTGCAGTAAGCAGGCCGCCAGCGCTTGTTCCATCTCGCCAGCCGACCGCCAGCGCAATTCACGGTCTTGTTGCATAGCTTTGATGATTACCTGCTCGGTTTGGGGGCGCACCGACGGATTCACCTGTTGGATTGACCCAGCGTCCGGGGTGCGTAGCGGGATCGGTCCCAAGTTCGTCAGCATATGGTACAACGTGGCCCCCAACGTATAGACATCCGAGCGCGCATCGGTCTGGCCCTTGCCGTACTGCTCAGGCGGCGCGTAACCATAGGTACCAATCGCGACCGTGTCTTTCGCTTTGCGCTCCTTAAACGTGCGTGCTACACCGAAGTCGATGAACTTGATCGATCCAGAGGGCGTAAGAATCACATTAGCCGGTTTGAGATCACGATAAATGATCGGCGGTTTCTGGGTATGGAGGTAATCGAGAACCCGTGCCATCTGCACACCCCAGGCCACCACATCTTGCTCAAATTGAGGCGCGTTCGCATCGCGGAGTTTCTTTTCCAGCGTGATGCCCGCCACAAATTCCATAACAACATAGGGTCGCCCGTCCCATTCAAAATCCTCGTAGGCGGTGACAATATTGGGATGCGATAGGCGCAACAGAAGCTCGGCTTCCTGGGTAAATAAGCGTCGGTTTTCATCCCGGTCTTCACTTTTGCCGACATCAGCCGGTCGCATTTCTTTTAACGCCACCGTCATCCCATCGCTGAGCCGCCGTGCTCGGTAGACAACACCCATCCCACCACGGCCAACCGTGGCGAGCACTTCGTATTGGGCCCTGGTGCCCTGCACGACTGTGCCGGGCATCAACTGATCGAGCACTTGCAAACCTCCTTCGTACTAAGGTTAACTATAGCACAGCACAATGTGCTCAGAAATCGACGGAACTTTTAAGCCAAATTCTGCGTTAATATAGATGACGGGTTGGGCAGACCAGGCGTGCTTGTGGCTGTTGACAACCGCACCATCGATCCATAGCATAGACGGAACACGAGATAGTGGTGGCAATGGCCCTTGATCAACTTATTACTGGGCGCTATCAACAAGGCCGTCTATTAGGCAGTGGCGGCATGGGTGCCGTTTACCTAGCCGAAGACGTGCGGCTACGACGTGAAGTTGCCATCAAAATTTGCTCAACACGCGGCTTACCCCCGAACGAAGCCCAAGCTGCAGCCGATCTCTTTCAAAGCGAGGCATTAACGCTAGCACGCTTGCGCCATCCCGGTTTGACGGCCGTGTGGGACTACTTCAACGAGGGTGAAGATTGGTACCTGGTCATGGAATATGTGCCGGGCATTACGTTGCGCGAGTTGCTCGTCCAGCGGGGAGGACGCTTGCCGCAACAACAGGTGAGCAGTTATGCCGGGCAATTGTGTGATGTACTTAACTACCTGCATACGCGGACACCGCCGGTTGTCTTTCGTGATCTCAAGCCCAGCAATGTCATGGTCATGCCCGATGAAACACTGAAGCTGATTGACTTCGGCATCGCCCGGTTGTTCTCGCCCGGCAAGCATGCGGATACAGCACAATTTGGCACGCCCGGCTATGCACCACCCGAACAATATGGAGGACAAACCGAGCCGCGCTCGGACGTTTATAGTCTGGGCGTGGTCGTCCATCAGATGCTAACCGGCTACACACCAGCAGGCTCGGCTTTCCTGGTACCGCCCGCCAGTGCGATCGATGCCGCTATTACACCTGCAGCGGAAGACGTGCTGTGCAAAGCGACGGCACCGGAGCTTGGTGATCGCTTCCCTTCAGTTGCCGATTTCTGCGTAGCATTGCGGTTAGCTTTACAGCCAGCCGCCAGCACAGGAATAGCCCCCCAACCGCACCCGGCCATAGCACGAACGGTTCCCGTAGCCTCACCGGCTGGTGATACAGCGAGCAGGCCCTTATGGACGCCAGCACCACGTGGGCTGCCCGCCCGGCCTGAGCAAAGTGGTTGGGGCCGCAGCTTACTCATTATGGTGCTGCTGGTACTCCTGTTCGGATCAGTTGGTGGCGGAGCATGGTTGTTACGTGGCCATATTGCTGATGTTCTGGCCAGTGCTCGACCGGTGGCCAGCCATCCGGTCCAACCATCAATTGCGCTCGACGGTACGCTGGTATACGTTGCCCCGGGCAAACACGGCAATGATGTGTGGCTGCGCCAGGGTCCGGACAGCCCCCGCGTTCTGACCGAAGTCGCACCAGGCCAGCAAGCGGCGCTCCCAGCATTATCACCAGATAAAAACCGGATCGCTTATACGCTGGATACGGGGACTAGCACCCAACTCTGGTTGATTGATATTAGCACCGGACATCAGCGCCAATTACTCGCCGGTAAAGTTGACGCGCGGGCGCCGAGCTGGTCGCCGGATGGTCGACGGTTGGCGGTTGAAGTTGCAGATGCAGGCATGCGTGCCGGCGATCGTGATATTGTGCTCCTCGATCCCGATACGGGTCAGACCACTGATCTTGTGACGACACCAGATTGGGAGGGTGGGCCAGCCTGGTCACCGGATGGGAAGCAGATTGCCTACCATGTCATTTATCAGACATGTTTCGCGATCTTCGTCATCGATGTTCAGCATCAGACTCCCGCGCGTCGCTTGACGGAGCCGCCAGCCACGGGCTGTAGGGGTCAAACTACTACAGATGGCGATAGTTGGCCAAGCTGGTCACCCGACGGCACGCAGTTGGCCTGGGGACATACGCAAGGCGGCACAACCAGACTTGCAGTCCTGAATTTGGCCGATGGGCGCATCAAGTCGTTCCGCACAAGTGGTGATGCCAATGGGAATGGTGAGAAGTCAGCTAGTCACCCGCGGTGGTCGCCGAAAGGCACGGCACTCATTTTCGACGAGGGCTCGATAGAAACAGGCGAAATTGTGCTTTCACATCTCGATCTGCTGACGAATGAGATTACAACCCTGCCCAACAGCAAAGGCGCGCATTACGCGGATTGGCGACCATAGCCTGTCTTTCGATATAAGTAAACCCCGCGCCTTACATACGAGACGCGGGGTTTACGTTACATTGCGCTTAGCGAATCATATAGCCTTGGTTAAGATTGTCACGGCTGAACAATACAAGATTAGATGCATCGGGCGGGACATCGAACAGCAAGATTGTTGACGTCGAATCGGTAGTGAAGGGGTCGTTGGCGCTGATATCGGCGGCGTTGCCCCGGCCGCCGAAGCGGTTGAACCAGTCGGCCGAAGCCGCGCGGTTGAACTCATAGACGCGGTTTTGTGAGTCTTTCAAAACGAAGTAACCGTCCGGGATCTTCGTGGGCTGGCCACTGGTATTGGCGGCGGCCATAGTGATCGCGAGCCACTGGCCATGGGTCGGCCGCACACCACCATAATTACTCGTGCCAACAGCTTTGAGTTGGCCAAAGCCATAGTTCCACACATAGTTCCAGGCGTTGGCTGTAATTCGCTGCGTCGCCGGCACAGTCTGCGGATTAGCAGCACCGAGATCGGCATTTGACGCAGGTGGGTTCGGCGGTGCGGTTGCCGCCGGCGGAGCACTCGGCGCCGCCGTGGGGGTTGATGGTGCCGCACTTTGCACCGGATTGGCCGACGCGGCCACGGCTGTGCCGTTGCCGGCCTGACCAACCGCCGTTTGATCGCCTGGCTGGACAGTACCTGAGCCTTCGAGAATAATGGTCGTTTGACCAGTTGCTGCCGTTTGACCTACCCCGGCACTTTCGACTGCTAGAGGAGAACTGGCAGCGGGCGCGCTTGGCGATAGGGTCGCATCAAAGCCCGTGGTTGGGCCAGTACTGGTGGTACCCAGTGCCGCACTATCGGTCGTGGTTGGTCCAACACCGGCACCACCCAGTGTGCCACTATCTGACAGGGGGGCCGTTGTACCAAGTACGGCCGGCAAGCCACTCGTCGCATCAAGTCCCGTCGCTGTACGAGTTGGGAGTGTGGCGATAGGGACATTACCGCCGCTGCACCTGCTGAACAATAAAGCAGCGATCAAGACGACCGCCAAGACGCCGACTAACGGCGTAACCCATGGCGGGAGGCCACTACGTTGCGGCTCGTCTTCAACAACAACTGTGCCACTCTGCCCATCATCCAGGGCTACGTCATCATTAGCAGTAGCGGCCGGACGATTCTGGTAATCGCTTAAGTCATAGCTGTCATCAGCGTCCGGCGGAGTCCGATTCCCGGCGAGCGCTCCAGCGGCTGCGCCCGCCGCCACGGCAGCGGGCGTGAAATAGGTTTTTGCCCCGCCGGCATCAACCTGATCGTAGAGATCCATGCTGTCGAGCGAAGCGGCAAATTCCAGATCGGTAGGTGAACCAACACGGTCCGGCGGTGGTACTGCGGGCGGAGATACAGGCTGCGGCGGTGCGACTGCCGGCACCGTAGATGCCACCGTTAAGCCAGTAGGCGGCTGCACAGGGACAGGCGGAGTGGCAGCAGGAGGTGTGGCGGCAGCATCCACGACCGGCAGAGCAGCTGTTGTGCGACCAGTTACCGCCGCAAGACCCTTACGCGCCAACTCATTGTTAGGGTCGATGTGGATCACCCGCTCCAACGCAGCCCGCTTTTCTTCGCGGTCCTCGGCAACACCGGCCAGCCATAACCACCCTTGCGCATTGTTCGGATCTTCGCGGGTGACAAGACGAAATAGATCGCGGGCCTCAGTCTTGTCGCCGGCACGGGCTGCTTCGATACCCAGCTGGAGAATGCTTTCGCTGTCAGCCATATCTCTCCTTCAAATGCCACCACAGGGGGCAGGGTTGGAACGTGCAAACTATTCTAGCACAGGCTGCCAAGTCGTAAACAAGCGACTAGCCCAAAGATACTGGCTAGGCTATAATACGCGAATGTATCGTGCTCTACCCTCGGTTGAGGCGCTCCTGGCAACACTTCCGGCCGATCTGCCCAGAACAGAGCTTGTCGAGATTGCCCGCGCTGTGTTGAACGAAGCACGTACTGCAATCCGAGCTGGGGCACCCGCACCGACGGTTGAACTGCTTGGTGCGACGGTAGCCCGCCGGAGTGCCGCACTCATAGTTCCAAGCTTACAGCCGGTGATTAATGCAACCGGTGTGATTCTGCATACGAATTTGGGACGGGCACCACTCAGCGCGGCGGCACTTCAAGCGATAAGCAGTGTTGCAGGCGGGTATTCGAATCTTGAGTATGATCTTGCAGCAGGGACGCGCGGTGGTCGATATATGCATGTTACCGCGCTGCTAGCACGGCTCACCGGAGCACAAGCAGCGCTCGCGGTTAATAATAATGCGGCGGCAGTGCTCTTTGTGTTGAGTTGCTTTTGTGCCGGACGCGAGGTGATCGTTTCGCGCGGTCAGGCCGTGGAGATCGGAGGCGGCTTTCGGATTCCCGATGTTTTACGGCAAAGCGGCGCACGGTTGATTGAGATTGGGACAACCAACCGAACGTATGCGCGCGACTACGACGCGGCCATCACGACAGATACGGCGGCGATCCTCACGGTGCATCGTTCCTACTTCCAAATCCCCGGCTTTACCCACGATCCCGCCGATCAGGAACTGCAGGCGATAGCACATACGCACGACATCCTGTGGATCGATGATTGGGGCTCTGGTTCGCTGTTGCAGCCGGGCGACTATGGCCTCCCGCACGAGGCGACCGTTCCCGACCGGGTCGCAGCCGGCTGTGATCTCGTCTGCTTTTCGGGCGATAAGCTCCTCGGTGGACCACAGAGTGGGCTGATAGCCGGCCAGCAGCGATTGATCGACCAATTACATGCCCATCCGATGTTACGCGCGCTACGCGTCGACAAGCTGACGCTTGCAGGTCTAGAGGCGACATTATTGAGCTATCTCCGTGGACAAGCACCCGCTGAGATACCGGTGTGGCAGATGATGAGCACACCGAGCACAGCCATCAAGCAGCAGGCGCTGGCGTTGGCGGCAGCACTGCAGCAGCACGGCATTGCAACTGAGGTCATGGCCTGTGAGAGCACAGTGGGTGGCGGCTCACTACCCACTGAAACCTTACCGTCATGGGCAGCTGCTTGGCGTGGAGGTAATCTCGACGGCTTGGCACATCGCTTGCGGCACGGCTCACCCCCCGTCGTTGGACGGATTGCCAATGACCGCTTATTGCTTGATCTCCGAACGGTGCTGCCCGGACAACATGATCTCCTGCTAGCAGCGGTGGTCGCTGCCTGTTCTGCGGCGGAGCCCTAAAGCGGCGCACGCCTCAGTTGCGCGTCGCTGAATTTGCAGGCCCCGCTTGTAACGAGGAGCCGAAGACACGCTGGCGGTCGTCACTGCGGGTAAAGCCGAACCATTCATATAGGCGTTGGGCACGGTAGTTGTCGGCCTGGGTGTTAAGCGACAATGCTGTCGTACCCTGCCGTGCACAGAAGCGGACGACTTCGGCGAGCAAACGCACCCCCACTCCTTGTCCTTGATAGTACGGCGCTACGGCGATGCGGACAAGGTGGATCAAGCGGCCACCCTGATGCACCGTCGCAAACGCGTAGCCTACCGGGAGTCGGTTCAACAGAGCTACAAAGAAGCAAGGCGACTCCACAATTGCCGGGGCAAAAATTTCCTCACCTTTGACCCAGGGTACCGGGAAACACGCATGATCGAGTTCCAAGACGGCGGCAAGGTCGCCAGGTTGCGCAGGTCGAATCAAGACGGCATCGTTACCCTGGGATGGCAGCGTCATATGGAGTTTTTGGTACCCGATGACATCAACCATTTGCTCATAACCAGTTCGCTCTAGCGGGCCGCGCAGCCAGGACAAACTCCACTCATCAACCGTGACCGCAACCAACTGGACACCACACGCCTCGACTTGCCGATATAAGGGCGGAAGCAGCCGCTGCAGTGTCTCATCGACCGGGAGGCGCCCGTCGAGCACCAGTGTACGGATCCAAGCCACCGGCGGCGTTAGCCAGCCAATGCCGAGTACTCCCTGAATCCGTCCTTCCGCTTCGACCACCAGCGCAGGGTCCTTGATTAACAAGGCTTCGGCTTCTGCGCTCGTACTCGAGAGCAAGCGTCGTTCGGCACTATACAGTAGTGTACGCAGGCCAATGGTGTCGCGGGCAAGCGGCTGTCGAATGGTTGCCTGGTGCCAATTGAAGTGGCGGCGAAATAGACTCATTACCAGCCACGATTACAGGGCCGCTGGGCCAAGGCATCTGGGCCGAGAGCACCGAGCCGGACCGTGCCATCCGCCATCAACTCCATCCGCCATTTTTCGAAGTACTGGACCGTCATTGGTTGTCCATTGCTTGTTCCCACTACTTGCTCCGATAATGGTTCGCCAAAGAAAGGGGCTTTGTGGGTGAGCCACAACGTACGAAAGGGACCACGGATGGTGTGGCCGGTCGCTGACGACCAGATGATATCGGGCTGCCCCGGATCACTCACACGGGGCCAGGAGCGACCGGCGGTGAGTTGGCTACCTAACGGCGTTAGATGGACGCGGTCCAGGTAAACAGCATCGGTTTGCCCCTCGGCCCAGTTGGGATCGATCGGCTGAACGTGCACACTTTCGTTCAACTCAAAGCGGGCGTGCTCGAAGTACTGGACCATCGTACCATCCGCCTGGCGGTAGGGCTGTGTAATCGGCTTGCCGAAGGTCGGCTCGCCACCAAAGAAGAGCCAAAAGAACTTGAACGAACCAACCACGATGAGATCGCCAAATCGCAAGGGTGCATTCTGGGGATCGGGTGGTGCCGGCCGGTCAATCGTTAGTGCTAAGCTGCTCGTGCTTTGGCTTGATAGTGGCGCTACTTGCCAGGAGGCAAGTGCGAGGGCAGCAGGTTTAGGGCTGCCATCTTTACGGAATAGCCCAAAATAATTGTTTTCGCTGTCGGTGGGATTATAGGCGCTCAGCGTACTATCCTGAAACCACCAGCTTAGTCCACCAACGACGCCGGGGAGGTTAAGAGCGGCACCGGCCTGTTGGAACAAATAGAGCTGACTCGCCTCGTCGTGGAACGGCTGAATGCATTCTAGGCCGGAAGGCCAGCCAAACTCTTCGAGCAAGATCGGTTTACTCGTACGTCCCGCCAGATCTTGCAGGATAGTGCTGTATTGTGCAGCATTATAGTTGTGGACACTCACTATATCGCTCACATCCAGCATCGTGCGTCCATCGCGGCCCGGTTTTAATAAGGCTGCTTCCGAGCCGGCACCGACGGTTACGGGATGGCGCTGATCGAGTGCGTGCAGCATATCGGCAGTGGATGTAATCCAAGAGACCGTGCCGGTCGCATCCAGCTTCCAATCGTCATAGTTGTCGGGCTCGTTATGGATATCCCAGGCTAGTATCCGGTCGTCGTCACGAAAGGCATTCACAATCGTGGTTAGGTAGGCTAGCTCGCTGCCGCGCTCCTTAGCCGCAAGCATATAGTGCCAGTCGAACAGGGTTACAACCACTTTCAAATGGTGGTTACCAGCCAACTGTACGAACTGGCGCAATTCGTCGAGCATGGTGAGCACGACATGGCCATTATCGTCGCTCCAGCCGTTTTGCTGGCTATATGGTACCAGTACGCGCACTGTGTTAGCACCTAACTCATGCTCCATGCGCCCGAGGTCATGGTCGACGGCCAGTCCATCCCACTGCGTCCACATAAAGGCCCACGGATGCAGCGCCGGATAGTAGTTAACCCCTTTCAAGTGGACCGGTTGTCCGGCCACCAACAATTGATTGCCTTGTACCTGCACCCAACCTGCCGGTGGGGCCGGGATACTGCGTTTGGCATCGACCTCCGCGCCAAGCCGGCCCAGTAGCACGCCATCTGCGCCGTGATCTTCGAAACGGGCACGCTCGAACCATTGGGTGACCACTTCATCGCCGGAGGAATTACGCTCACGCCGCGCTTCGGTCAGCGGGAGGCCCCAGAGCGCCAGAGCTTCGCGGTCGCTGACGCCAGCATCGCCCATATCGAGACCGTGCGTACGCCAATAGCTCAGGAATGGTTCGCAGACGGTATGCTTGGTTTCGGTGAAGTAGCGGCAGCCATTCTGAGGACTGCCGGTTGCTTCTTGATGCCAATCTCGGCCAGCTTTTTGCAGTGCGTCGGCTCCCAGACGACCGATTTGGACTTTGAAGGGGTCAGCCGCAGCGGGGTGCAACTCGAGGCGGTTGCGCTCGAAATGTTGGGTCGTCCAAAGACCATCAGCGGTTAGTTCGGGCTGGGCAGGCGTGAGAGGATAGCCAAAGACCGGTAGCCCACCATTGGCTTCCCAGTAGGAACGGAAGCGCGGATCGACGCAGTTGGTAATGGCCGGCACACCAAAGCACAGTGGGACGGGGGCAGCAGCAACCGGGTGAGTTTGAAGTGGGATGAATAACGCAGTAATAACTATCGCCAGGGTCAACAGTCGTAGACGCATGCTTCGAAATCTTTCTTTTATGTCTTATGCGGCTGCGGGGTCTTTACCTGTATTATACCGGCTAACGAGGTTTATGTCCGCTCATGAGGGAGGGTGTGTGTCGGAATCGAGCAGCAAAGGCAGCCTGCGGCCACGCTTCTGCCCCCAGTGTGGGAGCCCACTGGCAATCGGCTACGATGGCGAGCGCGAACGGCGGGGTTGCCAGCGCTGTGGCTGGATTTATGAGCCACCACCAACCGTGGAGGTGATAGCGGTGATCGAGCATAGTGATGGCCGGATCGTGCGACTGGATGACGACCGACTGCCGCTGCCCCGTGACCAGCTCCAGTGGGGCGAAGCGCCCGACGAGGCAGCAGTACGTGTCACAGCAACGGCGACCGGCTTGCGCTTGAGCGAGCCGCGCTTCCTGGGCTTTATTCAGACCCGCGATGCGAGAGATGCGGAACGGTTCGTCCTGACCTTCTGCTATGTGCTACAAAGTGAAGGGCAGCCGCCAAAGGTCGCGGCTGCCGAGCTTGTGCGACTACGAGAAATGCCAGAGCGAGCCGGCGAGCAAGAACGCTATGCCCTAGATGCATATCGTGCCTGGCTCGACCGGCACTAACACTGTTGGCTGCTTCAGGCAATACCGAGCGAAATATATTTCACATCCAGATATTCGTCGATGCCGACCGAGCCACCTTCCCGGCCGAGGCCGCTTTGCTTGACACCGCCAAAGGGAGCTTGCGCTACAGCGGGTACGGCATCGTTGGCGCCGATAATGCCATACTCCAACTGCTCCGCAACGCGAAAGACACGACTGACATCGCGTGTATAGAAGTAGGCAGCCAGGCCAAAGGGGGTATCGTTCGCAACGCGTAGGACCTCGGCCTCGTCGGTGAAGGGCAGTAGGGGCGCAACCGGACCAAAGGTTTCTTCGCGCGCGACCAGCATATCAGGGGTTGCATCGCTGAGTACGGTTGGCGTCCAAAAGGTGCCGGAGCCACTGGCGGTGAAGGGCCTGCCACCGGTCAGTAGTTGCGCACCGTGTGCCACGGCATCGGACACGTGCCGCTTGACCTTCTCCATAGCCTGGCCATCAATGAGTGGCCCAATCATCGTGCCCGGCGCTAAGCCATTACCGACCTGTAAGGCCTCGGTCTGGCGTGTAAATGCCCTCACGAAGCGTTCATAGATGCCGCGTTGAACAAAGATGCGGTTGGCACAAACACAGGTCTGGCCGGTGTTGCGGAACTTCGAGGCGATAGCACCGGCAACTGCCGCATCGAGATCGGCATCATCAAAGACAATGAATGGGGCATTGCCACCAAGTTCCAGAGACAGGCGCTTAACGGTCGGCGCTGAGTTGCGGATCAGGAGTTTGCCGACCTCGGTTGAGCCGGTAAAGGAGACCTTGCGCACGCGCTGGTCGGCAAAGATCGCGTCGCTGAAGGGCTGCGGATCGCTGGCGGTAACAATGTTGACCACACCGGGCGGTAGGCCAGCCTCGATACAGAGCGTTCCTAGCTCAAGCGCCGAAAGCGGCGTTTGCTCGGCGGGTTTGCAAATAACGGTACAACCGGCCGCCAGAGCCGGACCGAGCTTGCGGGTTAGCATCGCTGCAGGGAAGTTCCAGGGTGTGATCAAGGCAACGACGCCGACCGGCTGACGGATCACAAGCAGCCGTTTGCCGGCGACCGAGGCAGGAATAGTTTGGCCGTAGAGGCGCTCCGCCTCGCCTGCGAACCAGGTCAGGAAGCTGGCAGCATAGGCAATTTCGCCCCGCGCTTCTTGGAGTGGTTTGCCTTGCTCCAGCGTCATTATCGTTGCCAGACGCTCCTGCCGCTCAAGCATCAGCGCAGCGATTTTGCGCAGCATATTGGCACGTGCCGGCGCGGGCAGCGCCGACCAAGCAGGAAAAGCCGCAACGGCGGCATCAATCGCGGCCTCGATCTCTGGGGTGCCAGCATCTGCTACATCCGCAAGGCGGGCATTTGTCGCAGGATTGGTAACGGGAAAGGTCGCATCATCAGCTGCTGCGCGCCAGGCACCGTCGATAAAGAGATTATAGTGTGGTTGCGTGATGGTGGCCGTTGCCACGGCAGCTGCATCAACCGGGGATGACATGGACATAGGAATCCTCCAGATCATTTTGGAGACAAAGCACAAGGGCAGGTGTTAGCACCTGCCCTTGGCAATGGTTCACCAGTTTGATTTTTACTCTAGATACGAGCGCAACATTCGTCCATAGGCCGGATGGCGCAGCTTGCGCAACACCTTGGACTCAATCTGACGAATCCGTTCGCGGGTAATGCCAAACTCGCGTCCGACCTCTTCTAGGGTGCGGTAGCGACCGTCATTCAGGCCATAGCGCAGCTGGATGATTTTTCGCTCGCGCTCGGGCAGACGTAGCAGAACGCCGTTGATTTGCTCGCGCATCGATTGTTGCGCAGCGTTGTCGATTGGCGCGACCGCACGCTCGTCTTCGATGAAATCGCCAAGGACCGAGTCGCCTTCTTCGCCCACGGGCTGCTCTAGCGAGACGGGATGGCGGGCCGCTTCCAAAACCCGCCGGACTTTGTCTTCGTGAATCTCAAGCGCCTGGGCAATCTCAAGCGCAGTCGGCTCTCGCTCTAGGATCTGTTGTAAGCGGTGCGCAGTTTTCTTGACACGATTAATCGTTTCGCCGATATGGACGGGTAGCCGGATCGTCCTTGACTGATCTGAGATCGAGCGTGTGATGGCCTGTCGAATCCACCACGTCGCATAGGTCGAGAATTTATAGCCCTTGGTATAGTCAAACTTTTCGGTCGCGCGCATTAGGCCAATATTGCCTTCCTGGATCAAATCCAGAAAGGAGAGGCCCCGACCAACATACTTTTTTGCAATTGATACGACGAGCCGTAAATTTGCCTGAATCAAGTGCTGGCGAGCGCCCTCGCCTTCTTGCACCCATTGGGTGAGCACACTCCGGTCTTCATGTACATCGACATCTTCCAAGCGGGCTTTGGCTAATTCACCACGCTCCAATTGCTGAGCCAGCTGGACTTCTTGGGCAGCTTTCAGCAGGGTAATTCGTCCAATCTCGCGTAGGTACAAACGTAGCGGATCGTCAATACCGACCTCAGCCTGAATGACGCGTTCGAGCTCCGCCTCATCATCCAAATCAACGTCTTCGTCAGCGAACGTCGCGGGCGGCGCATCTTCCAAAATTTCGAGATGTTCGGCTTCGCAGCGCGCAAATAGTTCATCCAGCACCGGCACGTCGGCCTCAGGGCGAGGAAAATAGCGCAGGATGACGTCAAAGGTCAGGAAGCGCTGCTGCCGCGCGAGAGTGAGTAACTGATCAAGGACAGTGTTCAATGTCGCACCGACCTTCTTACTAAGGGGGGCTGCAGCCAATATTTCGTTGCACTATAACACGAATGAAAGGCGTATTCAAGGGCTATTATTAAAGATAATGTAAACCAATCTCAGGTTGGGCAGAAGCTCAGGGCTGCCAGCCCCCGGCCTTTAAAGAACACGTGGCCGATGCGCTTCCGCACCGACCACGTTTGTTTGGCGACCCCGATGGGATTTGAACCCACGATCTCCACCGTGACAGGGTGGCATGTTAGACCGCTACACCACGAGGCCAACAACGGCTGGGATTATAGCATGGGGTCTATAGGGTGTCAACTCAAATTCGACCTCGAATTTGTACGTCGATGAGCGCTGTGGAGCTGTGCGGTCGCGTTGCAGGGCATGTCTGAGGCGTGGTATAGTATGCGCGACGCGGCGCTGTAGCTCAGTTGGATTAGAGCACTAGTCTTCGGAACTAGGTGTCGGGGGTTCGAGTCCCTCCAGCGTCGCCAGTATGTACTGCGTACATTTATTGCACACATCGGCGTGTGCGACATCGCCGGCGAGCCGGCGATCACGTAGAAATCAGTTGGTAAAGAGCGCGATGGCTCTCGGGGCTATGGCTCGGAACTGACTGACTGGGTGGAACGCTGCATTCTTGACGGGAGCGAGTGAACCACAAACACCAGCCTCGGCCTGGTAGTTGTTTAGGCAGCTACTAGGGTTGGGGCTGTTTGATTCTCATCTTAATCATCTGCGATGCCGAGCCTGCGGTAGTAGTAGTTCTAAATGCTCGGGTCGGACGCATTGCTTATCAGGGCAGGATCGATTGACTTTCACTTCGTCCGGGGAGCGGCTCAAAGAACAGTTCGTAGACGTAGCGGGTCCCTGTGTGCTTTATGCCGTCACGCTTAAAGACCGGCACGTTATGGTCGAGTGCACCCTCCCACAGCCAATGCTCTCCACTTCGGTCAACACGCTCCCAGAACAGGAGGTCGCCTGGTAGTGTAGGTACGGTCAGGCTTGCTTCGATTTCAGGAAGACGTACTCGGATGAAGGCAGCCAAATG
>JBBRHB010000046.1:0-14346 GCA_038223355.1 Chloroflexales bacterium | reverse complement strand
TAGTTCCGATGGCGGCGAAACCGTAAGGCATAGAAGACCTAATAATAGCGAGGCTGTCACAAACGCTGTTATTGGAAAATTCGCCGCAGGCTGGACCGATCAATCGTCGTGACATCCTGGGCGGCGTGCTGCATGATTATCACCGGCGCGTTGCGTAGCACTTTGGGGAGGCGGATAGAATTTTCGCATGCTACGGGTCTGGATCACGCGCCACAGTGTCATAGACACGCAGGGTCTGGGTTCCATAACACCCCCTACAGTGACACTTCACCTCCACCGCAGACAACCAGTAGTAGCGGCGTCGGTCGCGGAGTATCTGGACCCAGTGCGTCAATGATGCGTTGCCAGCGACCTTCGGCCCTCCAGAGGCGGTAACGGGCATACGCCGTGTCCCACTTTCCAAACTGGACCGGCATTTCACGCCACGGCGAAGTGGTTCGCAGCACCCACAAGATGCCACTCACGATGGTACGATGATCGTGGCGTGGTCGTCCGACGAGCGGCTTCTGGGACGGGACGAGCGGCTGAAGCTTCGTCCACTCGGCGTCGGTTCGGGTCTCACGGCTGGCTGAGGCGACGATTGGTGGTACAGAGTACGCGGCTCGTTCACGGAGGTGGCGAGTGTAGTGACAGCGCTGCGCCTCGGCCTGATGGGCGCGTCGCCAGCGGGACCACCGCAGCCGGAAGGCCCGCTCCTCCTCCGCCGCTCCCACGGCCTGCACCAGCCGGCGCACCTCAGGCACCGTCAGGGGCAGCAGCGGAGCAGGTGAGAGACGGACTTTTTTTCCCGATCGAGGTGCATGGCGTCACGCGCCCGTGCGCTGACCACGACCAAATAGGCATGCGCCAACAAGCAGAGCGTGATGTGACGATGCCAGCCGTCCCACTGCCGCACTTCATACTGATCGAGGCCGACTTCCCCTTTGGTCTGAGCGAACCCTTCCTCAACTGACCAGCGCACGCCTGCGACGCGCACCAGTTCCGCCACCGACGTGTGAACCGGCCCGTACGCCCGGAAGTAGGCGCAATCGTCGGGATGTTCGAGTGGTCGCCGTACCAGCAGCCAGCGCCGCATGCCCGGCACCGCTGCTTCTGCCAGCGCCACGCAGGCCCACTCCTGCATACGCTCGCCCTGGCTGCCGGCTCCCGACGTACGGCACACCCACGCCTCGCTCGGTAGGCTTGCGGCGAGCGCTTTGGCCCGTTGGCGGCGCCCGTCGTGGACGACGGACCTGTGCCGGCAGAATGCCGACGACGTGGGACCGGCCTCGCTGCTCCAGCCAGTGACGGAAGTGATGGGCACGCCCGTAGAAGTTGTCCGCGACCACCCAGCGGGCCGGCACAGCAGCAGCGAAGGCGCGCTCCAGCAGTCGCTTGGCCAGGGCCACTTTGGTTGCGAATTCCACCGCTGCTGGCACCCCGGCAGCGGCACAACGTTTGGCATCCTTGGTCCACGTCCTGGGGAGATAGAGCGCGCGGTCGATGAAGGCCGTGCCGCGCACCGAGCCGTAGGCGAGAAAGACGCCGACCTGCGCGTTGGCCGTCCGACCAAGCGTACCACAGTATTGGGGTTCCACGCCCAAACCGCCGGTTTTTTTGACGTGCTCACTTTGGGCTCTGCAAACGAGCCCTAGCCACGTGATCCTGGCCCTTCGCCAATCTCCGTGAATCGGCTAGTTCTGCTGTAGTACCCCTGCGCTTGCTACGTATGACATCGCTGCCCCAGTCTAGGCTGATCACGCAAAGTGGCGAAGGGCCGTGATCCTTTACACATATCTGTCCTTTGGAGGTTCTCCCTAACTCTTGGTGATCAAGGGAAGGTTGCCTCAAAAACGGCCAGGAAATCGGCCAAAACCGACTATGCGAAAGAGGAATGATGAGCAATCACATCTCTCACGGGCATGCTATCCCTTTTCCTGCTCCGGATTCACCAAGAACTGGGGAGAACCCCTTTGGATGGCAGAAGAGTTGACGGCCTTGACAGAAGAGGCCTCCTCCACCATATTCATCGTTCCAGTGGGGAGGAGAAGGCGATGGCACGACGCCGGCAACGAGAGGCACCCGAAGCATGGCGACAGCTTGAGTTGCGCTGTACCTGGCCCGAACAGCGCAGCTATGAAATTATCCGGCCGATCGTGTTGTTTGGTGAGGCGGCGGAGAACCGGGCGTTAGCGACCGGAGAGCCCATCCGGACCCTGTATCGTCACCTCCAACGCTTTACGACCGAAGGTATGGCTGGCCTTACTTCTCCAACCCATCCCGCACCGCCCCATGTGCTCCCGCTGCACGTTCGCCAGCTCATCGTGGAGTTGAAAAGCGAGTACGCAGACCTCAACACGAATGAGCTTAGCCGCATCTGCTTCATTCGCTTGGAATATCGTCCCGGGCCCCGCACCATTCAACGCGTCCTGGCCGAAACACCACCCGTCCCGCCCGTGCACCCACGCTATCCTCCTTTTCATGCAATGGCTCCCATCCGTCGACGGCGCGCCGTTATTCAGCTGCATCTCGAGGGCTGGAATAAAAAGAGCATTGCTGGCTACTTACAGACCAGTCGGCCGACGGTCCATGCCATCATCCACCGTTGGCAGACCGAGGATCTTGGCGCGCTCATTCCTAAATCGCATGCGCGCAAGCACCGTCTGCAAACCGTCACCATGCGTGCCATGCTCATGATCCGCCGCTTGCAGCGCAATCCGCTCTTGGGTGCCTTTCGCGTGCATGCTGCGCTCAAACGCGAGGGGATTAAGCTAAGCCCACGAACCTGCGGCCGTATTCTGGCCCTCAATCGTGCGCTCCTGCAGCAACCACCACCGCCGCCCCGGCCTGAGCTTGTGCCACTGCCGATGCCGTTCGCCGCCACGAGCCGCCACCAGTTCTGGAGCGTTGACATCCGCTATTTGGATATGCATCAGCTCGGCGGCGGCATGGTGTATTGCATTACCATCCTCGACAACTATAGTCGGGCGGTGATCGCCAGTATGGTGAGCCGCAAGCAAAGTTTGCCGGCCTATCTCGCCGTCCTCTTCCATGCTCTTCGGAACCATGGCGCGCCCCAAGCCCTCGTGAGCGATGGCGGGGCCGTCTTTCGTGCCAAGCAGGCGCTGGAGATTTATGCCGCGCTGGGCATCAGGAAAGAACAGATTGACCCGGGCGAACCCTGGCAAAACTATATCGAGACCATGTTCAACGTGCAGCGACGGATGGCTGACGCAGGATTTGCGCGGGCCACGACGTGGAGCGAGTTGGCGGATCTGCACGCCTGCTGGGTCGCCGACTACAATTGGCAGGACCACTGGGGTCACCGCGAGCGTGACGATGGACGCCGCAGCCCAGCCGGGGTGTTGGATTGGGTCCATGGGCGCGTCTATGCGGAGGCAGACCTGCGCCAGTTGTTTTATACCCTGCGCTATCGTCGGCAGCTTGATCACCTGGGCTTTTTCCGCTTCCGCCATTGGCGGATCTATGCCGAGCCAGGATTGATTGGTGCAGGCATTGCGGTGTGGCTGTATGACGCCGAACTGGTGGTGCTCTACGAGGACGAAGTGCTGGCCCACTATAGAGGGACGGCACGGATTCGCCAGAAACGGGCCACATCGAAAAGGATCGATACACGACGGTCTGCCAAGCTTCGCGTCACCAGCCGCGCGCTCCTGCGTTCGTCCGCGTGCTACCGTCCGTATGCGTTGAGATCAATGCGCTCGACGCGTGCCGCCACTTCCTCATCGGTCGGCTGGACATAGATCTTTGTCGCATCCAACGAACGATGGCCTAACAGCCGCGCGAGCCCCACCAAGTCACCGGGATGTGCAACTAAATACCGGGTCGCGAAGGTATGGCGCAAACTATGCGGCGTGGTCTCTGCTGGCACGACACCCCGCAGCGCACCGGCACGCACCAACTCCTGGACCATCCGGCCCATCTCCCGCACGCTCAGTTGGTCGCCCCGCTCACTGGTCCACAGCGCCTGACGTGGCGTGCGTGACCAGCTGCCAGCCACGGCCTTGAGGGTTGGTGCTACCTGCAGCAGCGGGGCCACATAGTCCGCGAGCGCCTGACGCACGGACTCATTCAGTGGCACCACCCGCGCTGTATTCCCTTTCCCCGCGCGGATCCGGACCTGTCCGCGTTTCTCACCATAGCTGATGTCCGCCCACCACAAGGCGGCACATTCGCCAACGCGGATCCCGGTCTGAACCAACATCTGCACAATCGCACTATTGCGGGTCGCATTGCGGGTCTGGAGCGCTTGGCGTAGCAAGGCATTGACCTGCGCTGGCTTGAGCGCGCGCGGGGCAGCAGGCGTTTGCCGACCGACCAGCTTGAGGCGTGCCGCCGGATTGACCTGGAGGAGGCGATTCTCCACAAGCCAGGCACACCACGTCCGCAGGGCACACACATGGGTATTCACCGTGCTCGTCGCTGCCCGCTCTTGTAGGCTGCCCCGGTAGCCGACCAAGGTGATGGGATGGAGATCGGCAAGCTCCAGCCCACGTCCCTCCGCGTGCTCATACCAGGCCAAGAAGTCGAGGACCGCACTCTGATAGCGGCGCCGTGTCGTCGCCGCAAGGGTAGCGGTCGCGTGCTGCAGCCATGCGTCGAGCCAGACCACGGGTTTCTCAGTCATGATTTTTGCTCCATTCGGGGCAATATGTGTTGGCCGTTTGTACGTGCGCCTGCCGTCGTTGCCCGGCATACATGACTGAGAAGACACCTTCTCTGCTATGCTTACGTCGCCTGGCCCCCGCAGGTTCGCACGTCAGGAAGGAGACCGTACGCGCATGACGATTCTGCAGGACACGATCTACCCGCGCCTCAAAATGGTGGTGGCACCGCACGATCTGGAGCGCGTCTACACGCCGACCTCGGAAGAACTCGACCTCGTCCACCGCACCACCACGGATGCGGTCGCCGCCCTCGGCTTTCTCATTCATCTGAAAACATTTCAACGGCTCGGGTACTTCGTGGGGCTCCACACTGTCCCGGACGGTAGTGTGCAGCATATCGCGCAGTCCGTCGAGCACCGTGACCTCATTCCACAGCTGCCGGCGTATGACCGCTCGGGCACCCGTCGCCGGCATCAAGCACAGATTCGCGCCTTTCGCACCGTCAAACCGTTTCGTGCGGGAGGGCTGCAGGTCGTACAACAGGCCATCGCTGCTGCGGCCATGCACACCGAACAGCTTGCTGATCTGATCAACCGTGCGATTGAAGAACTCCTGCGCCAGTATTACGAACTCCCGGGCTTTACCACGTTATATCACGAAGCGCAACGCCAGCGGGCCAAAACCTATGCCAGCCTCTATCTGCAGGTCATGACGGCGTTGACGCCTGACCTGCAGGTGGTGCTCGATGCTCTGTTTGTCGTCGATCCCCTCACCCAACGTAGTCCCTGGGATCGCCTGAAAGACTCGGCCGGCCGCCCGACGCGCGCCAACCTGAACAGCTTTGCAGACCGGCTGGTCTGGTTTGCCCCATACCAGCGCACCGAGCGTCTCGTCGCCACCTTTCCCGACGCGAAACGGCGGCACTTTGCCACGGAAGCAATCGCCTACGATATTGACGCCATGCGCGATCTGAAACCGGCGCGCCGCTATACCCTGGCCTGTGCGCTCCTCGCGAGCCAGTATGCCCAGACCCTTGATGATGTGGCCGGCATGTTCATCCGACGCATGCGCTCCATTCAGCATGCGGCGAAAACGGCTTTGGAAACCTATCAGCAGCAGCACCAGGCCCGCACTGATCAGCTCATTACGGCCCTCCGTGATCTCGTGGTTGGCTACCAGCAACCCGGCAGCGTTGAGGCCCGCTTCGCCGGCATGCACGCGGTCCTGAAGGACCGGAGTGACGCGTTGCTCCAGGATTGTGAGGCGCATCTGACCTACAGTGGGAACAACTTTGCCTCCTTTGTGTGGCGGGTCTACCGGAGCCATCGGTCGACCGTCTTTCGCCTGCTGCACCTCCTGCCGTTCGGCTCAGCCAGTAGCGATACGTCGGTGCAGCAGGCCATCGCCTTTTTACTGGCGCATCAACGCAGCAAAGGCGCATGGCTCTCGGTCGTGCCCCAGGTCCAGCAGCGAGCGGTGCCTGGTACCGCAGGACCGCGCCTCAACCTGGCATGGATTCCTGTCGGCTGGTGGCGCTTAGTCACCGATTTGGCAACCCGGGACCAGGTGCCCCAGCGGGTCAATCGGCGTCACTTTGAAGCCTGTGTGGTGTCCCAGATTCTCCTCGCGCTCCACCGCGGCGATCTCTCTATTCTGGGGGCTGAGCGCTTTGGTGATCCCTTGCCGCGCCTCTGCTCGCCCGAAGAGTATGCCGCCCGGAGCCCTGCCTATGGCGAGCAGTTGGGCATCCCGCTTGATCCGGATGCATTCGTGGCGGCGCAGCAAGCATGGCTGACAATGCTGGCCGAACGTGCCGACAACGCCTTTCCCACGAACGAACTGGTCACGTTCGTGGACGGACGCCTCGTGCTTCGTCGGCAGCGGCGCACCCCAGACCCTGCTGGACTGGTCGCCCTCAAGCGCCACGTAGACGAGCGTCGACAGCCCCGTCCGATCCTGGATGCCCTGGCTGCTACCAACTATTGGCTGAACTGGACGTCCTGCTTTGGGCCACTCTCCGGCTTTGACACCAAAATCGACCACCCGGTTGCCCGCTATCTTGCGGCAGTCTTTTGCTATGGATGTCAAATTGGCCCAACGGCGACGGCACGCGCACTTGGCACGCTTGATCGGAAGCAGTTGAGTTGGGTCGATCAGCACCATATCAGGGCCCTTCGCCAATCTCCGTGAATCGGCTAGTTCTGCTGTAGTACCCCTGCGCTTGCTACGTATGACATCGCTGCCCCAGTCTAGGCTGATCACGCAAAGTGGCGAAGGGCCATCAGCGAAGACAACCTTGACCAGGCGAGCCAACAGTTTATCAATGCGTATCACCGGTGTTCCCTCCCACGCCTGTGGGGCTCAGCACAGCATGCCTCAGTGGATGGGACCAAATGGGAAGTCTATGAACAAAACCTGCTGTCGGAACAACATATTCGCTATGGCGGGTATGGTGGCATTGCGCTCTACCTGCTGTCGAGTACCTATATTGCGTTGATGGCCACCTTTATTGCCTGCAGCGTCTGGGAAGGCCATTATCTCTTGGATCTGCTGGAGCAGAATCGTTCGACGATCCAACCAACGATCATCCACAGCGACACCCAAGGTCAAAATGAAGCGATCTTTGGATTGGCCTTTCTGCGCGGGATCGAACTGCTGCCCCGGATTCGTACCTGGCAAGACTTGCTCTTGTATCGGCCGACTGCGAGCGCCAGCTACCCGCAGATCGATGCCGTCTTTGCCGACAAGGTGATTGATTGGGAGCTCATTCGCGCCCATGTGCCCGATCTGCTCCGCATTGCGCTCTCGATCCAGGAGGGTCGGCTCGCCCCGTCAACCATCTTGCGGACGATCAGTGCCGGGAGTGGAAAACTTACGCAAGCCTGTCGCGAACTCGGGCGGGTCCGGCGCACGGGCTTATTCTTGCGCCTCATCGCTGAGCCCACCTTGTACCCGATGATCCAGAAGGAGACGAACAAAAGTGAGCACTTCAACAATTTTGTGAAGTGGGTGGGGTTCGGGAGCGCTGGGGTGATCCGCGACAATGATCGGCGCGACCAGCAGAAAGCGATCAAGTATACGCTGTTAGTGGCGAACGCGTTGCTCTTTTATAACACCGTGACCCTGGCGAATGACCTGCGCGCGTTGATCAAGGAGGGCTATTCAGTGGCCGCAGAGTCCGTAGCAGCCTTGAACCCCTACAGTACGAAAGCGCTTGAGCGTTTCGGCACCTACACGTTGAATCTGGATATTATCCCAGAGGCGATCGATTACGATACACCGGTGATCAGTCCATGAAGGCCGGCGCTGCATCGATCCTCTTCGATGTGGCCCGTTTCTGGCGAATCCGTGCCGGCCCTCTTCATGGAGGCGCAGGCCACACGTATAGATCGTGCTCAAGCAGGCACGATAGGCCGGCAGGTGGAGACGTCCTAGAATGTGCCAGACCTCAGGAGCACTCAGTACCACCGGCAGTTTGTGCACCGAGCGTGGGCGGAGGAGCTCAATGCTGGGCCAGGGCGTGCGGAGAGTATGCTCGAAAAAGAACTTGATGCCGCAGAGGTTGACGATCGTGGTACTGCGGGCCAGGCGTTTCTGGTGGTGGAGATAGAGGAAGTACTGCCGCAGCTCTTCCTCAGTGATCCGGTCTGGCGCTTTGCCGTAGTACCGCGCCAGTTCGCGGACCGCACGAAGATAGGCCCGTTGGGTCAGGGCCGAGAGCCCGCGCAGTTGCATGTCCTCGATCATCCGTTGCCGTAAGGGAGTCATACCCACACCTCCTGTCGTTTAACCCATGGTCGACAGGGGAGATGGTCACACACGGGACCGAGGATGCAAAGGCGATGGGGTGGAAGATGGGCGAGGGGGGCTCATCTGCGCGTAGCGCTTCGTTCAATGCGTGTTATTGAGGAAATTTGACGATTTGCGGAGAAGATACGAGCTGTGTGATTATTATGTTATCTCTTTTTGTTTGCCACAATAGTATAGAGGTGTAAACCGTGAATAAGCTAATAAGGTACTTTGATCTCGTATCGGAATATCGCCCTAAGGGACCTCAAGCTAGAACAGCTGGACCAGGTACACAAGAGCTTCACTGGCTACCACAATATATAGCCCTGCTCATCGGGATCTTTGCGCAGAGATACCTTCAGCAATACCTGAGCACCGGCAGCTATAACCTCACCGGTGCCTTGGGTTGGCTTGTAGCCTCTGTACTCTTAGCTGGGATGGTATTTCCTGCCGTATACAAAAACGCATTTGATGCTACGAAACCCCTCTTCTTCCAGCTATGCGTTATTTTCTCAGCAGGCCTTGGCTGGGAATCGGTGGTAGGCACTGCAGCCCTGAAAGGCTTAGGGATAAAATCTTGATACGAGGGAGGGTACTATGCTAGACCAACTAGTTGCTCTATCTCAAAGGCTTGGTGGTGAGTTGTACGGGTTTCTACTCCCTAATGATGTTAGAGGGGTCATGATCGGAGTAGACGACTATTGGATGGAGATGTATATCTCCAGTCATTTCGGCCCCTTTTCAAGGTGTAGCGATCGGAAAAGCTTCCACTTAGAGCGAATGCAATACGGATGGAGCGTTGACGAAACGTTCCGCCCTGAACACTGGATGGATCACTGCAAGAAGGTAGGCTACCCTCCAGACGCTCAGCCATTCTATATCCGGGTGATAGTTCGCGATCCAAAGCAGCTAAGGTCAACGAACCTTCCAACACAGTTTGCAGGTTATCCACTCATCTACGAGTACCGACCTCCGTGCGTTGCCTTGCATGGAGTACAGCAGTTCATCGGCCAAACAATCCAAAGCGTCGGCGATTTTTTTGTCCCTCCCTCAAAAGTGAGTATTGGCCGAGCGAAACCGGATACTGCGGGAACATTAGGAGGCGTTCTACGATCTCCGATCACTGGACAAATGTACGTAGTTAGTTGTGCTCACGTAATGGGACCCGTCGGCACTGAAGTGTTTTCCCCAGGTCCTTACGAGGGGCACGGCAATTCACGAAAGATTGGCGAGGTAAAAGTATCCCAACTTGCAGAACAATCACTGGCAGCAAGGATGTGTAATCCTTCCAGAATGTCGCAGGCGAAAAAGCTAGATGTATCTGTAGCTGAGTTAACAGAAGACATGGTCATTTCCCCATTTCCAGTGGGTCCAGTTAACCATATCCGCAATATTGCGGATATGGTCCCTAATGATGATGTCGTCTTCTATGGCAAGGTCAGTGGATTGACGAAAGCACAAATTAAGCATGTGTGCATTTGGTATGAAGTTGAGATCGAAGTAGGCGACAATGAAAGAGTACAGCATTGTTTTGGAGACATTTTCGAGATCGAGCAACCTCGCCCACGGTATGTAAACTCGAGCCTTTGTCGTCCGGGTGACTCTGGCGCATGGATTTTATGCCAAATCGGTGACATTATTAGCTGGGACGGAATATTATTTGCTGGCGATGGTGCCAATGGCTACTGTTGCTTCTCCGAGCATGTTATGGATGTGTCTAATGCTGCGATAGGGGAGCTCGTATTAGTTCCGTAGTCGAGCCATCTGCCGGGAATGTTCGTTATCGGCAGATAGGGGACAACATCGTTACACAGGTGGCTAAAGTAGCAAAGAACCAATAGAGTGCTTATCCGTTGATTTGTGCTTCCCCTATGATTATGCCTCTCCTTACTTTCACCTGTCCTAAATGAGACTGATAAGATGTATAATAGGTAGAAGTAGCACGTGGCATACTATATGCTACTTATTGATTCAGTACACTAGTTACCCGATGTAGGATTTACTCTAGCCGCTTAAGTGCTCGGCTAAATAGCCCAGTTCTTTATACTCTGACAATAGGGATTAAGATCGCCAACAAAATAGAGTTTACATTCATCAGAATGTGTGCTAAGATCTACACCAAGCTCCTTGTGTTATTTCTTAGTTAAAGACTTTACACGAAGATTTGAAGATATAATTCTTCTAACGTCTCCAACAGAATTTCTCAGATTATACTTACTCGCTCTTTTCCTACATAAGGTGTATGATTTTGTTGTGTCTAAGAAGCTGTTTAAGATCAATTCCATTATTACATTGACACAAATCTTCGTACCATGAGGCGGATAGAGGCAAGATATATCATCCCTTCACTGCTCGCAATGGTGCGTTCATAATCTTTACTCAGACGACGGAAGTTATTGAGCCAGGCAAAAAAACGTTCGACGAGCCAACGTTTCGGTTGTGGTTTGACCCCCTTCTGTGCAGGGTCTTTGTGCACAACTTCGAGGACAAAGTGCTGGTGAGCTGCAATCCAGTCGACAAGCCACTGTTTATATCCTTGATCCGCGTATACTTTTTTCAGACGGCCTGTTTTTTGTTTGACATCAATCAGAAGCTCTTGTCCACCATCGCTTTCTTGCACGGATCCGGCCGTTACCAGCACAAGAACGAGGAAACCAAGCGTATCAACAATGCTATGTCGCTTGCGTCCTTTGACCTGTTTCGCGCCATCGTAGCCACATTCTTCACCTGCACTCGTCGTTTTGACACTTTGACTGTCGATACTCACGACACTTGGCTCTGGCTCTTTACCAAGTTCAATGCGAATAGCTTCACGGAGACAATCATTGATGGAGACGAGCGTCCCATCGTTGACCCATTTGTAAAAATAGTAACTGACACTATACCATGTGGGAAAATCATGGGCAATAACCGCCATTGGCAGCCAGTTTTTGACAGGTACAAGAGTGCATTCACAATCTCACGCGTCTCAATGCTGCGCTTCCCTTATTGGCTACATGCGGCATCCGAGCTGGTTTTTCATCCCATCGGCTTTACGCAACCCGTGCATAATGATGGTGCAGGCCTCCTAAAATGGGGAATGCCGTGATCTTCCCGCCAGATATTGGTGGCTCTTCTGCCTGTACCGGGGTGACCTGCCCGATACCTTGATGTGGACGGAACCGGTTGTAATACGCGACATACTGCTTTAGCAGCTTGCTCGCATGCCGTTCATTCATCACAAAGACATGATCGAAACATTCCTGCCTGATGCTTCGCATGAGCCGTTCACAAATTGCATTCGCATTGGGCGCCTGAACCGGCGTTTTCAGTACGGTGATGGATGTGCCCGCTGCAACTCGCCCAAACTGCGCACCAAATTTGGCGTCATTATCTCGCAGAAGATAGGTCGGCGCTCGGTCAAATGGGGTTGCGTCCCGGAGTTGTTGGGCGGTCCATGCATCGGTTGGATGATGTGTAACGCCGACATGGACGATCTTCCTCGACGACAATTCGACAATCACGAATGCGTAGAGCTGCCGGAAGAATAAGTCAGTGACGGGGAGAAAGTCACACGCCCAGATCTCGTGCGCGTGATTGTGCAAGAAGGTTCGCCAACTCTGGCTGGGAGGACGAGGTGGGCGAGCTTGGCCCATGTATTTTTGGATCGTACGCTTGGCGAGCCTTATCTTGAGTTTCAATAGTTCACCACGGATTCGTTCAGCGCCCCACAAGGGATTGTCTCTCGCCATCTGTTGAATCAGGGCAATCGTTTCAGCAGGAACCTTCGGCTCACGGGATCTTGCCTGGTTCTGTCGAATCTAGTAGGGACAGCGAGCCTGTGCCCAACGATTTCAGACTACCGTCTGCTCGCTTCGGTCTCCTACCGCTTGCTAGACTGCCAACAACTGGGCCGTGAGCTGGTCCCAGGCCTGCATCAGCCGCGGAGTACCGGTCGTATCCGCGCCTTCGCGGGCGCTGCCGAGGCGGTAGCAGCCCTGGCCCAGATTGCGCATGAAGCTATGACCGGCACACACCACCTGCGCCGTCGGATCGGTCTTGAAATTGCGCATGCTGCGGATCCGGCCTTTGAGATGTTGGTGATCGCGCTCAATCGTCTGCTGTTCACACTTCCCGGCCAGATGCAGGACCTCGGGCAGCACCTGTGCCAACGCCGGTGGGTAGGCCGCCGCTTTATCCGTCGTCACGACTCGGGGTCGGCAGCCCGTCGACTGGAGCGCCTGGCGAAAGAAGGTCGCGGCGGCCTCCGCATCCCGTCGCTCACTCACATACACATCGACGACCTGCCCCTGCTCGTCAACCGCACGGTAGACGTAGCGCCACCGCCTTCCGACCTTCACATACGTCTCGTCCGTGTGCCAGCTGATCCCAACCGCGTGCCGAGAGGGCCGCGCCGCCTCCTGATAGAGGGGCGTAAATCGCTGGACCCAGAGGTAAATGGTTGAGCGATGCACCTGCACGCCACGCTCGGCGAGCAGCTCAGCAACGTCAGCATAGCTGAGGCGGTAGCGGAGATACCAGCGGACGGCGAGCGCGATGATCTCGGGCGGAAAGCCATGGTGGGCAAACGGGGTGGCCGTCAGTGCGGTGAAAGAGCGACCGCAGGCGCGACACTCATGGACCTGCGCTCCGCGCCGATCCGTGCCATTCTTCCGCACCTCGTCACTCGCACAGCGTGGACATGCCATCACCTGCTCCTCGCGCTCGCATACCTTCAAGGAAGGGCAGTATACTGCATCCCGGTTGGTTTCGACAGAACCGCTGAAATACCACGGTTGACTTTCGGAGGCCTCTATGGTTTACTATGGTGGTGTCCCGGTTGTCTGTTCGACAAACGCGAACATGTTTCTCGCCTGTGGCCGAAGAGACGTGTTCGCGTCTCGCCCGCCATCTTGCAGTCCTCGCGTCGGTTACCAAGAGCACCTCCATTCGTCGAGAGCCCGTAATGCTTCACCATCGTCACGATCTGGCAGTCGCTGGTCATTCCCGAGCAGATATGTCAGCAACACGGTTTTAAAAACGAATTTGGAGCGTGTACGCTAGTCTCGCACTTGGAAGTGACGCATGTCGATAACGCACCTTTAGTTGCCGGGACGGTTGAGCAAACGTACAATTTGATATCCTGCACTTTGATATCCTGCACTTGCATCCAAGACTGGTCCATAGTGTTGTTGAGTTCGATTCCCTGTGTGAGCAGTGTTCCAAGCCGTCCGTGAGAAATGTAGAACATTCTTTAGATGTGGAGGACTCCATGGGAGATCAAGATCCTTCTGTGGGCATTGATCCGGTCGATCCCACGCCGACCGACCCGCCGGTCGATCCCACGCCGACCGACCCGCCGGTCGATCCCACCATCGATCCGTCAGGCAACACGACTCCAGGTTCCCACAGCACGACCCCGGGGAGTACGAGTAGCGCGGTCGACAACACCTTCATCAGTCAATTGGAAGGTGGCCAGAGGCTGAACGGATATGTTCCCGATCCATCCGACAGCAAGAGCGGTGTTACGGTTGGAACTGGCATTGACATTGGACAACGGAGCAGTTCGGACATTTCTGGTCTTGATATTCCAGAGGAGCTCAAGCAGAAGTTGGAGCCGTACGCGGGCTTACGGCAGGCTGACGCGGTAAATTATCTACGCGACCATCCACTCGAACTGAGCTCAGAAGAAGCAAGTCAGCTTGACCAAGCGGTCATGGGGTCAGCACTCGATCAGCTAATCAAAAACTATGACTCGACAAGCACTGGGTCGACGTTCAAGGAGCTTCCGGCAGAGGCCCAGACCGTGATAGATTCGGTTGCTCACCAGTACGGCAATCTGGCAAACCGGGCTCCTAAGTTCTGGCAATATGTGACAGAGCAACGCTGGGAAGATGCAGTGCAGGAACTTCGGCATTTTGGTGATAGCTATCAGTCGCGCCACGATAAGGAAGCTACCTTGTTGCAGCAG
>JBBRHB010000045.1:0-14438 GCA_038223355.1 Chloroflexales bacterium | reverse complement strand
GTCACATAAAAAACCCGTACGATATTACTCGTACGGGTGGTCGTGGGGCAGTTGGAGGTGATTAGTACTCAGGTCATTGAGCGAACGACGCCCACCACCCGGCCTTGAACTTCGACATTGGCTGTCTGCTCATACCATGCTGCCATCGTCGGGTTCGCCGGCTGTAAGCGCACTTGATTGCCCTCGAAGTAGATCTTCTTTAATGTGACTTCGTTACGGTCAATCACCCGCACTGCCGCCATCTGGCCGTTGTCGGCATTTTTCTGGTAGCGCAACAGCACAATATCGCCATCGGCGATCAGTGCATCGATCATCGAATTCCCTTTAACCCGCAGCGCATAAACGTCTTTAATCCGGCTCGGCACTAGTTCGCCTGGCACGTCAACGAACTCATCGCTATCACGCTCGTCGGGCACTGGAATTGGCTGGCCGGCTGCAATTGTCCCGACTAGTCCGACCCGTCGCATGCTACTGCCTAGTGCGACCGCCTGCTCAACCACCGGCAATCTAATGCCTCGCGAGACTTTATCGGTCCGGCTAATCAAGCCGCGTTCTTCCAACTTTTTCAGGTTATAGGCTACCACTGAGGTCGACGAAATATGCAGTTGTTCCTGAATATCGCGAATCGACGGCGGAAAACCCGATTCCTTCATAAAGCGCTGAATGTATTCCAGAATACTGTTCTGGCGTGCGGAAAGCCCTTCCATAGCACCGGGTCCTTTCGCGTGCGTCTACGCATCGAAAATCAATCTTATCTAGAATGTGCTTACAAAAGATGGTACGACCACCCTACGTGAACACCTGTTCGTATCTTACCATAAGGTGTGCTAGAATGCAAGCACAAATTTTCGCACGTCGTCACATCATCTAGAACATAAGGTGTTTATGGTCCTTGCAACTGTGCCAGTTCGCGTTGTGCTTCGCCATGCCACTGGTTGTCGACAGGTGCTTCCTTAACCAGCGCTTGATAGAGCGGCCGGGCGTCGCTCGGCTTGCCTTCTTCCGCCAGGACCCGTCCCAGGAAAAAGCGCGCCTCATAATAATTGGGATCTAGCTCGATCGCGCGCCGGAGTTGCCGTTCGGCATTGCCCAAGTCATTGGTTGCACGGTAGGACCTGCCCAGCCAGTAGTGACCTTGCGGCTGGCTATCATGCAGCCGTACCGCCGCCTGAAGCTCATTTACCGCTGGCCCAGCCTGGTCGTTTTCCAGCAGCAACACCCCACGCCGATAGTGGGGCACGTCCCAGCTTGGCCGAGCCTGCGCTGCCTTCGCATAATCGTCTAGTGCCGCCTGTAGGTTGTGCTCGGTCGCGTTAACCTCGCCCATCGCTAGCCACGAGTCGGCATCGCCGGGTGTTCGCTGTACTGCTTGAGCGAACTCACCGAGTGCATCGGCGGTGCGGCCCTGCTTCCAGATCGCCTGCCCGGCTCCCGCAAAAGCGGCCGCAATATCGCTATGGTTACGCTCAATCTGATGAAACGTAATTTCCGCTGCCGCCGCATCCCCACTGCTGAGTTGCGCGTTGCCGAGCCCCAGTAGGAGCCGTACATCGTCGGGATTGAGTGCGAGCCCCTGCTGGAAGTGACGCAGAGCGACTTCCGTCGCGCCTTGTTTTAGGGCTACTTCGCCCAGCCCGGCAAAAGCCCCTGCAATTTTAGGATCATGCGCTAGCGCCGTCGTATAATGCTGGGTGGCCGCCTGCCGGTTACCTTTGGCTTGATCGATATCCCCTAAGCCAATCAGCGCCAACGTATAGTTATTGTTCGCCAACCGCAACGTCGTCTCTTCTTCGGTCTGCGCATCATCTAGGCGGCCCTGAGCAAACAAGGCCATCGCCAGTCCATGATGAGCTTCGTGGCTCTTTGCAGCCAGTTGTAATGCACGTCGAAAGCTATCGGCAGCCGGGCTAGGCTGCCCGCTCGCTAGTAACACCTCGCCCAATTGGCGGTAAACGAGCGGATCGGTGCTATTGATCGCCACTGCCGCCTGAAACTGTTTCGCTGCAGCAGCCGGTTGTCCTTGCTGGACTAGTAGTTTGGCCAGCGCCAGGTGGGCACTTTGGCGATTCGGGTCGGCCTTGATTGCTGCCTCGAGACTCGTTGCCGCAGCGGCACGATCCGGTTGGACGCGCGCCAGTGCGACGGCGGCTTGCTCTTCATAGGCGGCGGCAGCACGCGGTTGGAGCGCAATGGCCCGGCTAAGTACGGTTTGGGCTGCATCAAGCTGACCGGCTGTGCGGTAGAGTGCTCCCAGGGCCGTGAGCGCTCCCGCGTTATCAGCATTAGCTAGGGGCAACAGTAATGCCTCGGCCTCGGCCCCGTGCCCTTGTTTCGCCACGACGTCGGCCAGTTGCAGCGTTGTCGCCTCACTTGGCTGCTCGCTCGCGTACCAGCGTAACTGCGTTTCGGCATCGGCCCAACGGCTGTCG
The DNA here is from genome assembly GCA_038223355.1 of Chloroflexales bacterium. GTDB lineage: Bacteria > Chloroflexota > Chloroflexia > Chloroflexales > Kallotenuaceae > JACDGP01. The sequence goes on along the minus strand of JBBRHB010000045.1, from coordinate 12,009 downwards.
TTCAGCGCCAATCGCACTAAATCACGGCGGGCCGGTTGGTAATTGGGTGCGATTTGCACCGCCTGCTCCAGCAGCTGTCGCGCCGGAGCAGATTGTTCCGCGTCCAGCAGAATATGCGCCTCACCATATGCGACCTCCGGCTGACGGCTCAGCGTGGCGGTATTCGTGAGTGCGGCCGCAGCCGCCCAGTCGCTATGTGCTCCGGCAGTATCGCCTACCAGTCGTTTGGCACGCCCACTTTGATAGCCAACGTCATAACGCAATTGCAGATTACTTTGCGGAGCTTGCACCTGTGCGGCCAGCGTACTCGCTTCTTGCAGCGGCGTTTGTTTGCCACGTATCCAATCCCAAAAACGGCCGAAGGTGTTGGGTTGGTTCGCCAGCAGGACGCGTCCTTGCTCGATCTCGGTCAACATCAGCGCGTAGCGCTCGCTGGCTTCTGGTTGTGCCAGGCGCCGAGCTTGTGTCTCTTGCAGCCGTTGGAGGCCGGGCTGACCGGCGACCCCTGCCGCCGCCGCCGCCTGGAGTGCGTTCGCACGCGCGCCGCTATTCCGCAACAAGATACCCTGTACTTGGTTGCGTAGCTGGAGCAACTCAGCCGCCGAGCGTACCGGTGGGCTTTCCAATTCCCATTCCAACCGTCCGGTCGTGGTCTCTACCGTCGTCAACGCCAATAGCGCCTGCTCTACGAGGGCTTGGTCGCCGTTTGGATGTTGCTGAAGCGCGGCACGCACGGCGGTACGCGCCAGTGCGAACTGTCCATTACGGCGTAGCGCGCTGGCCAGCAGTGGTAGTGCCGCGGGGTCGTTCTCGGCTGCAGCCTGTTGCAGGTCAGGCAAGGCTACTGCTGGGCCGCGAGTTTCCAGCAAGAGCCGCCCCCGGTTGGTGTATGCTTGCGACAGTTGTGGGTCCTGCTGTAGTGCCTGCTTCCAGGCGCTCTGCGCATCCTCGGCGTGTCCGGCCTCACCCAAGACCACACCTAAATTGTTAAATGTTTCAGCGCGTCCTGTCGCGGCTACTGCAGCGCGTGCGGCACTTTCTGCCTCCGCATTCAAGCCTTGGCCCCATAGCAACAGCATCTCCAGTGACGCAGGAAGCTCGTCGCCAAGCACATCAGCATAATCCTGGCGTAACGTGGCGAGCTTGGTACTCGCCTCCGCGACCTTGCCGCTTTGTACCAGCGCTAGGCTATCTAATAACGGTGGTAGCACGACCGTCCCGTTGAAGGGCGCCTTGGCGAGCTCATAATGCAGTGGCCAGCTAAACCGCTCACTGCCGGCCCAGGATTGTGGTGCCCAGTCTGCCGGTGGCAGCCAAGTAATGCGCGGCCGGAGGGCTGGATCATCCGCTTTCGCGCCGCCGCTGACCGCTCCCCAAATGAGCACCTGTGCTCCGCTTTGACGTGCCGCAGCAAGTGCTGCCTCAGGTGTTGTGATCGTGGCATTGGTGATGCGGCCGAGATTCATTGGCACGTCACTGTGTTGCGCTAGGCTTTGGAGCAACTGGTCCGCGACGATTGCACCCGTGTTCTGATCGCCATCGCTTACAACGAACGAAGCGATGCGCACGACGAAGCTGCCTTTGGGCGCACTAACGGCGGTAGTGCTGCTGCCCACAAACCGGAAAAACAGAAACAGCAGACACAACCCTATGAGCGCGAGGACAATGGTGCCCACAGGACCGCGGCTAAGGTACCAGGGCGGAACGGCGCGTCCGCTGGTGTTTAGTGGTCTGGTACTGCGCCTAACGGTTGGTCCACGTGCACGCCACCACATACCACCCAGTAGCAATAGAATAAGCAGTGCAATCATGAGTGCCGCAGCCATGCTCATCCTTGCTCCCACGACCATCGACCTATATATGCAGCATGGGGGATCCGAGTGTTGGCATCTGCGTCGTTAAGAATGCCAATCAAGCTTCAATAAATGATTGAGCGTGCCCCTCACCACGTCAGGGGTTGCTGTCAAGGTAAAACAGTTGGCGGCTCCCATCGCCAGCACGCGCGGTTGCTCAGTCACATCTGCTGCCAGTACGACAACCGGAGTAGCTACATGGTCTGCCTGGATCGCCGTAAGCCAGCGCATAGCCCCCGGCAAACGGATGTCCAGTAGCACGACATCCGGGCTATCGGCCACCAGTTGCTCGGTCGTGGGCAGGGCCGGGAAAACCAGACAACGGCAGCCATTTTCCCCACACCAGGCGATCCACTCAGCCTGTAATTCCGGGGTTGAAGCTGCGATTGCGACTAGCGGCGCTATACCTCGCCGCTCGATTGCGGCCGGCAACGGCACCGGTGGACCATGCCGTTCGTCGAACGCATATTGGCTTTTGTGTGTCTTTTTCGCAAAGCTTTTGACCTCAGCTGCGACGCTGGCAATTTCGCTATAGGAGGTAAAAGGGCGGCGGTTCGTGTCAACGATGCCAATCGCAATCCCTACTAGCGGAAAGCGGCGCGGCGTGCCAAAACGGTCGGTGCCAACTAAATAGCCCCGCGAACGGTCGGCAGCGTCATAGAGTGCCACCACTTCGCGGTCAAAGGTAGCTATCAGACGTTGGGCCCAGGAGGCTGCTCGCTCAGGCGGCACAATGAGCACAAAATCATCGCCGCCAATATGCCCACTAAAATCGTCCTCATGCGCGTCCTGTGTCTTCAACCGCGCAATAACCTCCGCAAGCAGCCGAATCACGCGGTCACCACGCGCGAAGCCATATGCGTCGTTAAAGGCTTTGAAGTTGTTCATATCAATGTACAACAGTGCAAAGGCTATCTGCTGTTGTAATCGGTGGTTGACCTCTGCCTGAATCAACTGGTTGCCCGGTAATCCTGTCAGCGGATTATTAACTGCCGGGCGAGCTGCACGCCGCAAGTTAGCTTTAATCCTGGCGATCAGCACATCATTATTAAAGGGCTTGGTTATATAGTCATCGGCACCACTATCGAAACCAACCACTGCATGCTGAGGATTATCTAGCGCTGTAATGAGTAACATTGGCAGGTGCGCCGTGCGGGTGTCATGCCGGAGCTGCCTAACTGCTTCCAGACCATCCATAATCGGCATCATAATATCGATCAGCAGGAGATCAGGCAGCCAATCATAGGTCGCATGCACCAACGCTTCCCCATCGGGTACCGTTTGCACCTCGTAACCATGCTCCTCCAAAATCATTTCGAGCAACAGACGTAAGGTGGGATCGTCTTCAGCGACCATGATACGTTCGGCCATATAAACAGTTCCCTACCGCTTAACTATGTGGGTAGGGTCCCAAAGCCTCGTTTCAATATGCTGCAAAATAGCCTCTATCTCTTGCTCAGGTGTTAGCTGGTCGGTGTCAAGCACGAGCGCATCTTGTGGGCGAATGGTGTTTCTGGCATCCAGCGTATCACGGCGTACCAAATCAGCCTCAACCGTCGCAGAGGGTAATGTTTCCCCACGTTCCAGCACATCGGCATGCCGTCGCGCTGTCCGTGCCTCTACCGAAGCGTGCAAGAAAACTTTAAGGTCTGCCTTGGGCATGACGACGGTACCGATGTCGCGCCCCACCATGACAACCTGGCCTTGGGCTCCAATCCGCCGCTGTTGTTCGCGTAATGCTGCCCGAACTGCTGGAGAGCTCGAAATGGTTGACACATTCCGGTCAACGCTGACTTCGCGTAATCCTGCGGTAAGATCAGTGCCGTTAGCAAGAACCGTATACTGGCGCCCATCAGCCACTGTGGGGGGCAGCACCTGGAGTTGTGTGGTCTGAGCCAGCGTGGCCACAGCTTGCTGATCGTGAGGCTCGATGCCCTGCTGGAGGGCTAAACACGTAATGGCGCGATACAGCACGCCGGTATCGAAATAGGTATAGCCAAGATATTGCGCCAACAAGTAGCCCAGAGTGCTTTTCCGGCGGCTGCAGGGCCGTCTATCGTGATGACGCTGGGCAGTTGCATATACTCTCTCGTTCAAACTCGTATTGTACATGCTGCAAAAAAAGTTGCAAGCTGCTCACCATCCCCAAACGTACCGTAAAACGGAAAGCCCCTCTCTCGTCGCAACGGGAGAGGGGCTAGGGCGGGACCCTGCGCCGCTAACGCAACGGTACCAATTGCAAGACTGGATAGGTAAGCAACCCCTGGACAATAACAAAGAGTGCGGAAACGACTAACCCGACGCGCAGGAGTGGTGTTGCGAAGGTTCGCGGTGCCGTTTCGCTTTCTCGCATATACATATTGACAATGATTCGCAGGTAATAAAAGGCGGAGACTACGCTGGTTAGCAGGCCGATTAATGCCAGCCACCAATAACCGGCCCGGTATGCCGCTGTGAAAACCAGAAACTTGGCGAAGAAGCCAGCTAGCGGTGGGACTCCGGCGAGCGACAGCATAAAGATCGCCATCGCCGCACCCATGACGGGCCGTCGCCACCCTAGCCCTGCTAGATCACTCAGCGCAAAGTGCTCTTCACCCTCATTTTCCAGCGCGACCACCACCGCAAAGGCACCCAAGTTGGTCAGCGCATAGGACAGTAGGTAATATAGGAAAGCCTGCGTCCCGCCCGGGCTGAATGCGACCAGTCCAACCAGAATAAAGCCGGCATGGGCGACCGACGAATAGGCAAGCATCCGCTTAATATTGGTTTGCGCCACAGCTGCTAGGTTGCCAACGATCATCGTGAGCGCGGCTAGAATGGCGAGTGCTGCCTGCACCTGAGGCACGAGTGCCGGTGGGAGCGCGATCTGTACGACGCGTAGCAACGCAGCAAAGCCCGCTACCTTCGTCGCAGCCGACATATAGGCGGCCACGGGTGTCGGTGAGCCTTCATAAACATCCGGGGTCCACATGTGAAATGGCACAATTGAGATCTTGTAGCTGAAGCCGATCAGGATCATAGCTGCCCCGACCAGTGTCAAAGGATTACTTGCCAGCCCTGGACTGTTGGTCAGCGCCTGTGCAATCCCTGGTAAACTCACCGTCCCCGTTGCACCATATAAGAGGGCGACGCCATAGATCAAAAAGCCCGCTGCGAATGAGCCATACAGCAGGTACTTCATAGCTGCTTCTTCAGAGCGAATCTTGGGATACGCAAAACCAGCCAGCACATATAGGCCGATTGAGAGCCATTCTAGTGCTAGGAACAGCACGATCAAATTGTTGCCCTGCGCCATCAATAACATCGCTGACGTTGTAAACAGCATGAGTGGATAATACTCACCGCGCTCGATGCCTAAACGCTGCAGATGATCGATCGACAAGAAAATCGTGATCGCTGTTGCCAACAACAAAATCCACTGCAGCACGATAGCCGTATCATCCAGCACAACCATATCAGAGAAGCCACTCATCGCTTGGCCACCAAAATATGGTATGAGGATAGCTGCAGCTGCAACCAACCCCGCTAATCCTAGGTACGCAATCGTACGTTTGTTGGCGACAAACAAATCAACGACCATCAGGACCGTTGCCCATACGATCAGCACCAGTGGGGCGCCAATCACCGCCCAGTTAAGCGCCGGAATTTGCATCGAATTCATGGATGTTCTGCCTCGCTTGTGCTATCGATTGGCGACGAGCTTGCTACCCGGCCCGACGAGTGCCTCAATCGACGGGTCCATCGTTCGGAAGAATGGCGATGCATACAAGCCGATGCCGATGATTAACACGATCAACGGGATCAGAATTGCTAGTTCGGTACGAGTAACATCGCGCATCGCCGCTGTATTTTGGTTAACATCACCCATCATGACCTTGCGGAACATCCACAGCAGATAAACTGCTGCTAAAATGACACCCGTCAGTCCGAAGGCCGCAAACGGCCAGCCCAGAACTGCCGATTTCATGGTGCCAAACATGATTGTTGCTTCACCCACAAAGCCATTCAACCCCGGTAGCCCCAGCGATGACAAAATGATCACCAGCGACAAAAAGCTATACACCGGCATCACTTTCCATAAGCCACCGAAGGCCTCAATGTCACGCGTATGCCGTCGCTCGTAAATAAAGCCGACGATCAAGAACAGTGCGCCCGTGGATAAGCCATGGTTGACCATCTGTAGGATTGCGCCGTGGACACCTTCGGGCGTGAGCGCGAAAATACCAAGCACCACGAAGCCCATATGACTCACGGAGGAGTAGGCGACCAGCTTCTTGATATCCTTTTGGGGGAATGCTACCAGGGCACCATAGATAATCCCGATTACCGCCAGTACGCCGATCGCCGGGGCGAAAAAGTGCGTGGCTTCAGGAAACAGCGGCAGGTTAAAGCGCAGGAACCCATAAGCGCCCAGCTTCAGCATGACACCCGCAAGGATAACTGAGCCCGCGGTCGGTGCCTCGGTATGCGCGTCTGGAAGCCACGAATGGAACGGCCACATCGGCACCTTGATCGCGAAAGCGGCAAAGAAGGCCAGGAACAGCCAACGTAGCGTCGTCTGGGACAGTCCCAGCCCATTCGCCTGGATCGCTTTCGTCACGGCCTGCAGGTCGAAGTTAACCTGGCCACTCGTACTGCGTCCATAGACGACGCCCAGCACAATGATCGCCAGCAACATAAAGACCGAGCCAGTGAAGGTATACAAAAAGAATTTGACCGTCGCATAGATGCGCCGCTGCCCACCCCAGATACCGATCAAGAAATACATCGGCACGAGGGTGAATTCCCAAAAGATATAAAACAAGAACAAATCTTGGGCCAGGAAGACGCCCAACATGCCGGTTTCCAGCATCAGCATAAAGGCTTCAAACGCCCGTACCCGCGTACTGACAGACTCAAAGGTCGATAAAATGGTCAGTGGCGTCAAAAAGGTCGTCAACATCACCAGCCAGAGCGAAATGCCGTCGATGCCCAAGCGGTAGTTAATACCGAAGCTAGGAATCCATGCCATGGTCTCCGTTAATTGTAAGCCTGCTGTATGAGAATTGAAGAGGCCAATGCCAGGAATGAGCAACAGTGATACCACAAAGACTGCGAGGCTCGCTAGCAATGCGACTATTTTGGCCGTGCGGGCTGGTAGCGGCACCAGCATCAAAAGCGCGCCGACCAACGGCAGCCACAGGATCAGCGATAAGATTGGCAAAGAAGTCATAGGTGATCCTAACGTAGGGCTGCGAAGCCGAAATAGCCGATGACCGCAACCGCGCCCACCAAAAAGACCAGCGTATAGTTGCGCAAATAGCCGGACTGCCCACGTCCCACCCCTACGCCACTGAGGCCAACCAGTCGTGCTGCACCATTGACCAGCCCATCAATACCGAGCGGATCAAAGATGCGTGACAAAAAGCTGGCCGTGGCCCGGAAGCCGCGTATAAAGAACTGCACATACTCATCCGAGCCGAAAGCCGTTTCAAAGGCCTCGAATGCCGGGATAAAACGTGAGATCGGATCACGGAACTTCGCCTTCCAGGTACGATGAGCATATGTTTGCCAGCCTAAATAACCCATGGCTAGTGCCAGCACCAGTGTTAAGCCTGCAAGAAGCGGGCTGAAGGGTATCGCATCACTACCCACAAAGACCGGCTCGAAAAACCGACCCAGCCCTTCGCCGATGCCCGGTACAAAGCTCGGCAAGTTAATCAGCCCACCTATCAGCGCGCCAACCGCGAGGATGACCAGAGGCAGCGTCATAGTCGGCTCGCTCTCATGTGGGTGATAGGAAGTGTCGCGCTGCGAGCCGTGAAAGACCAGCGCGATTTGGCGCGCCATATAAAAGGCGGTTAACCCGGCGCTTACGATCAGAATAACGCCGATGATGGGATGTGTGCCGGTTTCCGGATAATTATGGAAGGCGGCTCCGATAATATCATCCTTGGACCAGAAGCCTGCGAAAGGGAAGATGCCGGACAGCGCTAGTGCGCCGAAGACATAGGTCCAATAGGTCCGTGGCATGGCCCGTTTAAGGCCTCCCATCCGCCGCATATCTTGGACGTCATGCGCCCCGTGGATCACTGCGCCTGCCGCCAGGAACAACAGTGCTTTGAAGATGCCATGTGTCAGCAAGTGGAACAATGCGGCCGTATAAGCTCCGAGCCCGGCCGCCGCCACCATAAAGCCCAGTTGCGACACCGTCGAATAAGCCAGTACTTTCTTGATGTCATATTGGCCGATCGCCGCTGAGGCTGCCACAAAGGCCGTTAGCGCTCCGATCGTTGCCACGAAGTTACTGGTGGCCGGCGACAAAGCAAAGATCGCATGGTTACGGGCGATCAGATAGACCCCTGAGGTCACCATGGTCGCGGCATGGATCAGTGCTGATGCGGGCGTTGGCCCCGCCATAGCGTCGGGTAGCCAGACAAATAGCGGTATCTGGGCTGACTTACCGGCGACACCGATGAACATCAAGAAACAGATGGCCGTTGCTAGGCCGATCGGGCCACCTATGAAATTGATGTGCTGTCCTCCCATCACCTCTGCCGCGCGCGGAAAGATTGCGCCGAAGTTCAAGGTCCCGAAGTGCTTATAGATCCCCAGGATTGCCAGCATTAGGCCAAAGTCACCGATGCGATTCATGACGAAGGCTTTGAGTGAGGCATCCTGCGCTACTTTGCGCTCGAAGTTGGAACCGATCAATAAGTATGAGCACAAGCCCACACCTTCCCATCCAAGGAACAACACTAGGTAGTTATTGGCCAGCACCAGGATCAGCATTGATGTCACAAACAGATTCAAGTACACAAAATAGCGCACCGGACGCGCGTCGTGTGCCATGTAGCCGATCGAGTAGATGTGAATTAAGGTGCCAACTCCGGTGATCAACAGCAGCATCACCATCGACAGTGGGTCAAGCAAAAAGCCGAAGGGCACATGGAGCGGCCCGGCTTCGATCCAGTTATACAGCGTGACATCCACCACTCGTTTTTCTGGTGCGAGACCGAGCAGCTGTACCAGAATCACAAGTGTAACGACGAAGGCCGCTACCATTACGCCACTGGCGACGAGACCTGCCGTGCGTCCCTGCCGGATAAAGAAGGTGTTCACGACCACCCCCAGCAGCGGTAGCACGACCAACACGGTAAGGAGGGTGTATAACACGTCCATCTAGTACCTTAACCCTTCATGGTGCTGATATCGTCAACGTTGATAGTGCGCTTTGTACGAAAGATGCCGACCAGCAACGCCAGGCCAACCGCAACCTCGGCGGCCGCTACTGTAATCACAAAGAAGGTCAGAATTTGCCCTTCGATATCATTACGCGCCTGGGCGAAAGCCACCAGCGCCAGATTGGCCGAATTTAGCATCAACTCAACCGACATAAACATGATCATCACGTTACGCCGCGTTAGAACGCCTATCACACCCGTCGTGAACAAGAGCGCACTCAAAAGAACATAATAATTGATGGGCACCATCACCTTACTCCTTCTTTCTCGCGGCTTTTTATTGTTAGCACGACGGCTCCCAGCAGCGCTACCAGCAACAAGATCGACGTCATTTCAAATGGCAGCAGGTACTTGGTAAATAACAGCTCGGCGAGGCCTCCCGTTGCCCCGGGATCGGTCGGTAACGTGGTCCCGCTCCCTGGCGTGGGGATGATATTGCCCGAGCGGAAAAACACCAAGCCACCCTCTGCAAGCAACAGCAGCCCAACTACGATTGCCACCGGCTGCTGCCATCTAATGGGGTCGTTGCCTTCGCCTTGCTCTGCCCCCAGCAACATAATCACGAACAGAAAAAGTACCATGATCGCGCCGGCATACACCGTGATCTGAATCATGGCCAGGAAGGGTGCATGGAGCAGCAGATAAAGGATTGCGACGGCCGAGAAGTTGAGCACGAGGAACAAGGCACTATGCACCGCGTTCTTGCTCACAATCATCGCGATTGCACATGCGACCGAAACCAAGGCGGTGATGAGAAAGACCACCAGTTCCATGCGAAACCTCAGCTACCTTTCAAACAAAAGAGACTTCGTCCTATGGTCATTGCCCGGTCCGAAGCCTCCCTATTCTAACCGAAGATTACAAATCGATTTGTGCGGGCGGGTTCGGTGGGCGGTTCAAGTTAAGCAAAAGCGGCGATGGCTCCCCATGTCCTTTGTCCGGAGCGACCAATAGCATCTCTTTGGTATAGACCGCCGACTTGCGATCATAGAACGACAATTCATAATCGTGCTCCAGCACGATCGCATTGGTAGGGCATGCATCTTCACAATAGCCGCAAAATATACAGCGGAGCATGTTGATCTCGTATTTTTCGGCATAGCGTTCGCCCACGCCGACTGGGTGCAACGGATCGTTTTCGGCCGGCTGCACATAGATTGCGTCCGCCGGGCAAGCCGCCGCACACAACGAGCAGCCAATGCAGCGCTCCAGACCGCTTTCAAAGCGCTTAAGTTCGTGTCGCCCCCGGAAACGCTCGCGAACTGGCCGCTTTACCTCAGGGTACGAGACCGTCACCGGTTTCATAAACAGGTACTTCGCCGTGGTCCTCAAACCTTTGATAAAATCAAACATGCTAGCTTACTTCCTCAATCCCTAAGAAAACAGCCGCGACAGGAATGGAACACCTGGCCCGATCAAAACTGCGCCGACTGCCGTGAGGGCGACTGTGGCCAACGAAATCGGCAGTAACCGCTTCCAGCCCAGATCCATCAGTTTGTTGTACTTCATACGTGGGATCGTAGCCCGCACCAACACCGAGAAGGCTAGGAAAATGATCAGCTTGATCAAGAAGTATCCGAGCGAGGCAAGCGCGGCCAGATTGAATAACAAGCCACTGTTTTGCTGGATCGCAGCGGCGTACAGCCGCTCAACCCCGGGGCCATGCCAGCCACCAAAGAACAGCGTCACACCGATCGCACTAACAGCAATCAGCTTAATATACTCGGCCATGAAAAAGAGCGCGAACTTCATCGACGAATACTCGGTGTTATAGCCGCCGACCAGCTCTTGTTCTGCTTCGACCAAATCGAAGGGTGCGCGCACGACTTCAGCCGACGAAGCTAGCCAGAAGATGCCAAAGGCGACGAAGCCAACTGGCTTCAACACGTTCCATAGTGGTCCCTGGTTCTCAACGATTTTCTCGAGGTTGAGTGACGAGGCCAGCATTACCGGTACCATCACCGAGAGCGCCAGCGCCAGTTCATACGAGATGAGTTGGGCCGACGAGCGAATGCCGCCCAGCATGGAGTACTTGTTGGCCGACGACCAGCCGCCTAGCATAATGCCATATACACCGATCGATGTAACAGCCAGCAAAAACAATACGCCGACTGAAATACCCGGTGCTAGCTGCAAAGGCGTCCCAGCTGCCTGCAGCCCCGGCCCAATGGTTTGGGGTGTTCCCTGCCCTAGCAAACGGAATGGGCCACCGACTGGGATGACCGCGAACAGCAAAATCGCCGGGATCATCGCGAGTGCCGGGGCAATCGTATACACGACCTTATCCGCCTCGGTTGGTGTAATGTCTTCTTTAAAGAACAACTTAACGGCGTCTGCCACTGGCTGAAGGGCACCACCGGGGCCGGCGCGGTTTGGGCCGATACGATGTTGCAGCCGGGCCAGCAATCGCCGTTCAAAGAGCGTCAGATACGCGAAGCCCGTCGTCGCGATCAAAAAGACCGCTAAAGATTGAATCAGCAGAATCAACACTCTCAGCATCAGGCCACCTTTTCGATGCGTACTGGTGTAACAACCCCAGTTTGGACGGTTGCCAGTGGGATAGTTGCTAAATCCGGCACCAGCGCGATACCTGCTCCTACTTCGCGATCAACTCGCGCAAAGAGCTCGAGCTGGCCGGCCTGTGAAATCAAGCGAACCTTGTCTCCTGACTCAACTCCTAGCCGCTGTGCATCACCCTGGGATAACCCAACATAGGGCTGCGCGACCCAGAAGCGTAGCAGATCCGAAGGCTGCATCAAGGTGCCATCGTCGTACAGACGCGCTGCGGCGACCAGCGTAAACTGCTGCCCATCTGCTACGACTGCGGCGGGTTTCGAGAAGACGAGGTCAAACGCCAGCCGTGGTTGCTCCGCGAGTGTCGGCCATTGCGCCCCGACACCTTCCGTATTGGCATACGAAGTGCCATCATAGAA
>JBBRHB010000044.1:0-14520 GCA_038223355.1 Chloroflexales bacterium | reverse complement strand
GAACTGAGCTATGATACCGAGGCAGTGGGTGAAGGCCGGGATGGCATGCCATACAATGGGAACGTGGGCCTTGGCCCATATGCCGCCATCATCTTGTCGCAGGAGCGCTCATGACATCGTCCTGGTATGGCATTACTCGCGGTCTGACTCTCGCTTTAGTTGGTCACCCCAGCGTGACCAATTCCCCGGGTGAGTTAACCTTCGCCAATCACCTGCTGGCCCTGCTACGTGAGCAGCCTTACTTTCAAGCCCATCCTGAGCAGACCTGGCTAGAGCCAATCCAAGATGATCCGCACCAGCGCCGCAATGTGTATGCGCTGGTGCGTGGTACCGGTCTGCAAACGGTTGTGCTCGCCGGTCACTATGATGTGGTCAGTCTGGCCAACTATGGCGCTTTGGAGCCCTGGTCCTGCCAGCCTGAAGCGTTGCTGCCACGGCTGATCGCCGATTTACAGGCACGCACCCGCAGCGAAAGTGACGAACTGGCGTTGCGCGATCTTGAAAGCGGCACTTTTTTGCCGGGCCGCGGCACGCTTGATATGAAGAGTGGGCTGGCCGCCGGCCTGGCCGTGCTCTTTCGTTGGGCTGAAGCCGCAACTCCGCCGGGTAACCTCCTGTTCATCGCGACGCCCGATGAAGAAGATAGTTCGTATGGCATGCGTGGCGCCGTAACGCAGCTACCCGCGCTCATGCAACAATGGGGTCTCGCTCCCATCGCAGCAGTCAACCTGGATGCGGCCACCGACCGCGCCGACGGCCAGGACGGTCAGGCGATCTTCCTCGGGAGCGTGGGGAAAGTGCTGCCCTCGGCTTATATCGTGGGACGTAATACGCACGCGGCCGCGCCCTTCGATGGCCTCAATCCCAATCTGTTGGCTGCGGCAATCACCCGCCGGCTTGAATGCAATGTTGCGCTGTCGGATGTGGCCGAGGGGGAAGTTGCCCCGCCCCCGATCTGCCTCCAACAAATTGACCTCAAGCAGCATTATGATGTAACTACCCCGGCGACAGCCTGGTGCATCTATAACGTCTTGAACCATACCCGTACACCGGCGCAGGTGTTGGCGCTCTTCCAAACCGAGGTCCAGGCCGCGCTCGATGAAACCATCGCTGCCTTGAACGCCCAGAGCCAACACTATGCCGCACTAACCGGCACGACCTCTCCCGCGTGGCAAGGGCGTGTCCTGCACTTCGAGGAACTCAAGGCTGCTGCATTCCGGCAGGGTGGCGCGGCTACGGAGCAGGCCTGGCGCGAATTGACGGAGCAATTCGCCGGTGACCGGCGGCTCAGCCTTCCGCAGTTGAGCCTTCGTCTGACAGAAGCCTTGTGGTCCTGGAGCGGACTCATCGGCCCGGCCGTTGTGATCGGCTTTGCATCGTTATATTACCCCGCCGTGCTGGTCGGCAAGACGCGCCCCCACCACACTCGGCTGCGCGAGATAGCAGCCCATCAAGCGGCAGTATCACAACAGCGGGGCGTGCCGGTGCGCCTGCGTGCCTTTTTGCCCGGCATCTCAGATATGAGTTTGCTCGGCACCATGGAAGAGGGCGGCGACCTCACGCCGGTGCTGGCCAACACGCCCGTATATGGGTCGCAAATCCGCTTCGACTATGCGGCTATGCAGGCCCTCGACTTGCCAATCATTAATGCCGGTCCCTGGGGCCGTGATTATCACCAGCGGACCGAGCGTGTTCATGCGCCTTATTCATTCGGTCAGCTGCCTGAACTCATCCACGGGATCGTGCAGGAACTGCTAACCGGAGACGCCATACGAGAAGGAGTATCCGTTCAATGATCAACCCTATTTCGCTTGACCATCAAATTAATCCATTTCCTTGGTATGCTAGGATGCGTACGGCGGAACCGGTCGCCTACGACCCGGCGCGGCAAACCTGGAATGTATTTCGCTACGAGGACGTCCTACGTGTTTTGTCCGACCATACGACCTTCTCCTCACAGTTGCGACGTGGTCCGGTGCAAGCAGCCAGCCCGGACCAGCCGCTCGCGACGAGTTTGATCAATACCGACCCGCCACGCCATCGCCAGCTACGCACCTTAGTTACCCAGGCCTTCACTCCACGGGGGGTCGAAGCACTCGCGCCACGCCTTACGGCGATTGTGCAAGAGTTGCTTGACACGGTCGCACCTACGGGGCGGATGGATATCATCCACGACCTTGGCTATCCGTTACCCGTGATTGTGATTGCTGAATTGCTGGGTGTGCCATCGGCCGACCGCGAGCGATTCAAGCACTGGTCGGATGCAATTGTTGCCACGCCGCCGGCAGGTGCGCCGGGTGGTAGTGCGCACGGTGCGGCGCAGCGCGAGATGGGCACCTATTTTATCCAAATGATTGAGCAGCGCCGCCGCGATCCGGGTGATGATTTGATAAGTGGCCTACTGAAAGCGCAGATCGATGGCGAGCACCTTTCGGTGCAAGAGTTGCTCGGCTTCTGCGCGCTGCTGCTCGTGGCCGGTAACGAAACGACGACGAACCTAATCGGGAATGCCTTGTTGTGTTTTACGGATCATCCCGGCAGTTGGGAGCGACTTCGAGCTGATCGCGCGTTGCTCCCTTCGGCCATCGAAGAGGTGCTGCGCTATCGCTCGCCGGTGCAGTCAATGTTCCGGGTCGCCGCACTCGACACGGTCATTGGCGTTCAACACGTCCCGGCGGGTTCCTTCATGGTCAGCTGGATCGGATCCGGCAATCACGACGAGGCTCAATTCCCCCAGCCCGACGTGTTCAAGCTTGACCGCCAGCCGAATCGCCACCTGGCCTTCGGGCAAGGCGTACACTTTTGCCTAGGTGCACCGCTCGCACGCCTGGAAGCAAAGATCGCGCTTGACCTGCTGCTTGATCGTTTCAAAACGATCAAACGCGTACCCGGCGCGGAGTTGGTAGCCCTGCCCAGTTCGATCGTCTATGGTGTCGAAAGTTTACCGGTGACGTTCGAGACGGCATAAGTGTCCATGGTATCGGGTCAAGCGTACTTGCCGGCTTTTGTGGTTATGAGGCGCACCTAGCGTGGATGTCGAGTATACTGGTGCTGATGGGTGGATCGGCTCGACATCGGGCGCAGGACGCGTATAGGAGCCAGCCGTTATGGTTGCAGCCGTACTGGTGGCTATGGACCGGCGGCTGTGGCCTGCTGATCCTGGTCCTCGGTCTCGGTGCGCCGTTGCTCTGCATTGTGCATTGTGCGCTCCTAGACGCTTCTCATATGCACCAAGTAGGTGGTTCGGCAAACCCTGCTGATACTCCCTGCTCGATTGGCGCACCGTTGCCTGCGGACCAGCACATCCCGCTCCAGACGATCTTTCCTGCCATCCTGATCACCGCTTTTGGCATTGCCTTGTGGCCAATTTGGCACAGGCTGCCGGCGCGGGCCATGCTTCGTCTGCAGCCTTGGATTGCGCCCCCATCGCTTCCTCCACCCCGCACTTACCCATAACTCCGCACGTGCGTTATCCACACCGCCTAACCGCAGGGCTTCGGTCCCGCAGGTGATAGTTGCTTATTGCCATATCTGCCTAATGCCTGCAGATACCTAGGATCATGCTGTACGTACTATTCCAAGGAGTTCTGATCATGCGTTCAATGAAATATGTGGCAGCTGTGCTGTTCGTGCTTGCGCTGGTGCAACCTGCGCTTGTGTCGGCCCACGCTAAGCTGATAAGTTCAAATCCCGCTAATGGTGCGGCTCTTGCGGCGATGCCAGCTACAATCGTCGCTGTGTATGACGAGGAGTTGAAAACGATCGGCCCGTTTATCACGGTGACTAATGCCGCCGGCCAGCAAGTCGATGCCGGTGATAGCAAGGTTGATCTTAACGATGTCGACCATAAGACCATTATGGCGACCTTGAAGCCCGGACTAGGGGCTGGGACCTATACGATCCACTGGCAAGCGATCACGGCGGATGACAATGGTGTGACCCAGGGTACTATTGTCTTTACCGTCCAAGGCACTGGGACAACAGTGCCGGCCGTTAGCACCACACAGGCGACAAGTTCGGCTCCCAATTTGCCAAATACTGGCAATGCAGCACAGGAGCTAGGATGGCTTTGTGCTCTCGCACTGATCCTTGGCTTGTTCGGCTTGGCCGTGCGTAGTCGTTCTGCTCACCGGAGTTAAAGCGGGTATTGGGAGCTGTGCATATGCATGGCTCCCAGGAACTATCATGATATTTTTCTCTGCCCATCGTTTAGCGCTTGCCGCCTTTATACTTCTGCTCTTATTCGCCTCTGTATCTGCTGCTAGTGCCCACGCCCAACTGGTACGCTCTGATCCAGCTTACGGTGCCGTGCTTGCGACGCCGCCGACTGCGGTTCGTCTATGGTATAGCGAGCGGGTGGATCCGTCCTTCAGCTCTGCTATGATCGTCGCCGCTAATGGTACTACGATTGCAACGCCACAGCCGTCGAGCCGTGCTGCTGACGATCAAACGGAGCTAGTTTTACCACTTGGCCCCCTTGTACCCGGCACCTATACGGTGATTTGGCGGGCGGTTTCGGCGGATGATGGCCATAAAACGGAGGGTACGCTAGTCTTTACGGTGAACCCAACCACACGGGTCAGCCAAGCAGCCAGTGGTGCAACTGGGGAGGCGGTCCCCCTTACGGCAAGCCAGACCACGAGTAGTGCTAGTGGTGCCGCACCCACAACTACGGCCTCGCCTCTAATAACGAGCCCTACGCTGCCTCCAACGTCTACTGACGATAGCGAGGGACCCACGTTCTTTGCCGTGGTGATCCGCTATCTGGAGTTGCTTGGTGTGGCACTGACAATTGGTGCGGTGTTGATGGGATTGGCGGTCCTGCGTCCGCTTCGCCTGGGTGACGTCTCGATCATAAATGGATTAACGGGCGTGTGGCGCCGTACCCTGCGTGTTGCCCTCTTGTGTCTGGGTGTGGGGGTCGCTGGTACGTTGCTCGTTCAGGTTGCAACCGTAAGTGATCTCGGCATGGGGCAACTGTTTCAGCCTGCTGTACTTGTGCCTCTGCTTGCGAGTCGCTGGGGTATCCTGTGGGCCGTTCGAGTATGGTGTGTGCTGCTGCTCGTCCCGCTGGTTGTCCCCGCATTTTGGCAGCTACGCTTCTTGCCTTTAGTGGCAGCCCTGGTAGTAGCCGTGCCCCTTCTATTGAGCTTTAGTCTCATGAGCCATGCGGCCGCACTGCAGCACGGCGTAGCACTGGCGGTAGCGACCGATGGCCTTCATTATGCCATGGCCTCCGTTTGGGCCGGCGGCCTCCCTATGCTGCTTTTGCTGTTATGGTGTACTCGGCGCTTGCCCGTCGATCAGCGCACCCCACTGACGCTTGAGCTTGTCGGCATGTTTAGCCGCGTAGCGCTAGTCGCCGTGACCTTATTAATTGCAACCGGAGTCTACAGCTCGCTTAATGAACTCGGCAGCCTAGGTGACTTGACAAGCACGAGCTATGGTCGCACCTTGCTCATCAAACTCGTCCTGGCGTTGGCTGCCTTTCTGCTTGGCGCCTACCACTGGCTGGTTGCGCCGCCCCAGATCCGGACTTTCGCTGGTCGCTCCGCTCCTGCACGGCGCTTGCTGGAGCGCTTACGTAGTACAGTCGGCCTCGAAAGTGGTGTGGCTGCGCTGGTCCTGCTGGCGGCCAGCGCCCTGGTTCAAACGCCACCGCCTGGGCCTATGCAAGGTATGGTGATGGCTCCAGCGGCGACAGCGTCCACGACTGCCGTTGCACTGGCGTCTACTGCGACGCTGCCTGTCCCTACGTCAGCCCCGACGTCACGCCCTTCAGTCATACCAACTCCCGCGCCCTTTCATGCATCAGTTATAACTAGTGGGCTTGAAATAGGCCTGACGATAGATGCGCAGGTGATTGGGGAGCGGCAATTCACCGTAACTGTCAAAAAGGAAGGCGCACCCGTAACAGCCGACCGCGTACGCCTCCAGGTTAGTAAGCTGGATCAGGACCTGGGTACAACGCTCGTTGAGCTGCAGCCACAACATGCAGGTACCTATCTGGCGCGTAGTCCCGTCATTAGCTTGAGCGGACGGTGGCAGATCATCGTGCTCGTCCGGCGACGAGGGTTGGAGGATGTCACGGCCAACTTTCCCGTTGATATTCCATAGCAGAGGATAACCAAACGTATGCGTCGTTACAAAAACATCGTATTAATGCTGTTAGTGGCTGCCACACTGTTCGTCTACCGCACAGTTCAAGCACAGGTTGGTGGTCCGGCGCAGCCGATTCAGCAAACTATGCAGATCAACGGCTACTCGCTTACGCTGAATACCACGCCTGCTACCGGTGAGCAGGGCGTCATGGTCCAGGTGATGGACCCCCAAGGTCATTTGGTGCCCGACGCACAGGTCACCGTGAACTTCATCATGCCCGGTATGCAAATGGCTTCGGTGCCCCGTCCTGCCGTTGCTGCAGTGCCGGGACGCTATGATGGGCTCGGGGCTTTTAGTATGGCCGGGACATGGGATGTTGAAGTCACGGTGACACCGGCCAATGCTGCGCCCTTAGTGGCGACCTTCCACATACCGGTGGTTGATGCCGTGCCCTTGCCGGCACGCCCCGCTCCTCCTCCGCCATCCTTTTGGACACTTTGGACGGCGACATCGCTCGGCCTGCTCGCGGTCGGTCTTGCTGCTGCTGCCTGGACCCAATGGGGCCGTAAGCGGCAGCAGGCCCTCGGTTTTGTCGTTAGTTGGCTCCTTATTCTGGCTGCTGCCGCTGCCTGGGTTGTGCCGACTGCGCTCGGTGCTCCGTATGCCCTCGGGGCAGCGAATGGTCAGAGTTCCGTTACTAGGGCGGCTCCAATTTTTAAAGCGAACTGTGTCCCCTGCCATGGCGTGTCCGGACAAGGCGACGGCCCTGCGGCGCGAACCCTTAGTCCACGTCCTGCCAACTTAACGGCACCACACGTTGATCAACATCCTGATGGCCAAATCTATGGATGGATTCACGATGGCTTCCCGGGCTCTGCCATGCCAGCCTTTGGTCAGCGGTTAACCAGCGACCAGATTTGGGATCTGGTGGATTACGTCCGCCAACTGCGAGCAGCAGCTGCCGCTACATCAAAATAGCGCTGCTACTCCCTTTCCTATCTCTGGGCACAGAGTATGCTCCACCTTCTACATGCTTCACACGCAATGAGCATCGAAGCAGATGAGAGCCGGTCGGAATTTCCGGTTTTGTATAAACTATAACTGACCGGTCGTTGCAGCATATGGAGGGTTTATGCGATTGATTAAGATTGGCGACACGTTTATTAATCTTGACCTGGTAACCGAGATTCAAACCGATGAACGGGCAGTTTTTGTAACATTTGGGGCCAACATGGGCAGTAACAGCACGCAACATGCCCGCTTTGATGGCGAAGAAGCGGCAGCTTTGCTGGAATGGTTAGACTCGAATGCAACCCACGTCGCTGGCCCAGGCGTTGCCGGCGAGCCTCGTCCGCGTTCTTAGGCAAGCGGGACATCTATAGCGTGCCACTTGTGTCGACCAAGGAGTACCATGATACGTCGCCAAATATTGATCGCGGCTCTTCTTCTCTTCGCGCTGAGCCCTGTTAGCAGTGCTCATGGCCAGGCCGCACTGTGCTTCAAAGAAACCGAGCAGTGCCTGACAGGTCAATTCCAAAGCTATTGGGAGCACAATGGTGGCCTCGGTGTATTTGGTTTACCCCTCAGCCCGGTACAGGCCGAGGTTGACCCAGAGACCGGTCGCACCTTCTTAATCCTCTGGCTCGAACGAGCCCGGCTTGAATTGCATCCAGAGCTACAACCACCCTATGCTGTGCTCCAAGGCCGGCTTGGTGCCGACATGCGCATTCGCGGAACAACAATAGCCACGCCGGAGCGCGAATCAGGTCCCCAAAATGGCTGCCTGTGGTTTGCGCAGACCGGCCACAATGTTTGCAACCAACAAGCGGGCGCTGGCTTTATGAGCTATTGGCAAGGGCATGGTCTGAGCGATCAACGGCTTACTCTTTATGAGCGCAGCCTAGCACTCTTCGGTCTGCCGCTCACGACGCCGCAAACAGTCACGAATAGTAGTGGTGATCTCGTCCAGACGCAGTGGTTCGAGCGGGCGCGCTTTGAGTGGCATCCTACGAAACCGCTAGCTTCAAAAGTATTGCTCGGTCGCCTCGGTAGTGAGCTGTTTAAGCTGGAGGCGGCGACGCCGCATGCTACCTCCGGTATCACCGGTATCATGACGATTGGGCCAACCTGTCCCGTTGCGCGTCCCGGTCAGGTCTGTGCTGATCGGCCATTCCAAGGGAGCGTTGCCGCACAGAATATGCTCACCAGTCAGCCGGTTGTGGAGGCGAGCAGTAGCCCGGATGGTCACTTCGTACTGGGGCTGACACCCGGCACGTACGTCCTGCTACCACATACAGCGCAGGATGCTATGTATCCCCGTGCTGCCCCACAAACCGTTGTGGTGCCGGCCAACCAGTTTATCGACGTGACCATCCGCTTTGATAGCGGCATCCGTTAGCTCACGAGATGCTTATGCAGGGCCATGTGGATGAAATGGCTCGCCACGAGGCTCTGGACGCAGATCTGGTTGGGCCGAATCCTGGATAATCTCATAGATTTCGAGCTTGCTTGGCCCACTAAAGACATCTTTGGGCAAGGTCCCCGATACCGCATGGCCTTTACGAAACTCATCGGACTGCACCCACGCCTCGAATTCGGCCCGTGATTGCCAAAACGTGAGGATAACGTAGGGATCAGTTGGGTTAACCGGTCGTAACACCTGGTTGGAGATAAAGCCCGGCATGCGGTCTACCAGGCCGGCTCTCCGCTGAAAGGTGTCTTCAAACAAATCGGCATGGTCGGGATTAACATAAATACGGTTTGCTACAGCCAGCATGTTTAATTCCTCGCTTTCAAATTGATGTGAGACTACAGTTCATCATGAGGCTGACGCCTCCATCTGCCGGTAGTGCTGTAAAACGCCGGCCATCCAATCGAACGTTTCGGTTGTTGCCGAGCTTAACGAACAAATGACGTGGCCGACTCCCATTTCGGCATAGGCACGCAGACCGTTGGCCACGTCTTCTGCTGAACCCGCCAGTGCTTTCGTCGGATCTTCGGGCTGATCGTTCGATGGCTTGGTGCCGGGTGTTGTGATTGCTACTCCTACGGTCACTTCCAGCGTCGCCGGATCGCGTCCTTCCGCCCGGCAGGCCTCCTCCAATGGTGCTCGTCGTGCCGGTAGGGCCGTTGACTGCCCCAGCCAGCCGGTATTCCAGCTGGTAGCATAGCGCGCCGTCAGCCGCAGCATGCGGGGCTTCGATGCACCGATGAGAATGGGAGGACCATCTGCTCGTGGACCGCGCGGTCGCAGTTCGGCGTTCCGTGCCTGCGAGAAGCGGCCTTCGAAATCGACATGCCCTTCTCGTAGGAGCGGCACGATGATCTGCAAGGCTTCTTCAAAGCGATCAACGCGATGGTCGAAGGGAAAGCCAAAGGCATCATACTCTGGCTGGTGCCAACCTGCTCCCAACCCCAGGATCAGCCGTCCATCGCTTATCTCGTCCAGGGTTGCCGCCATCTTCGCGAGCAGTGCGGGGTTACGGAAGCCGGTACATAACACCAACGTGCCTAATGTCACCCGCTTTGTCACAGCGGCGAGTGCCGCCAGTATCGTCCACGCTTCCCAGATCCCGCTGGTGGGTTGATCGGGAAGACGGAATAAGAGATGATCAAAGACCCAAATGGAATCGAAGCCGGTAGCTTCGGCCTGTAACGCCAACTCCTTCACTTCTGCATACCCCGACGTCTGTCGCGTCTCGTCGTTTTCGGCGATTGGCATCACCAAGCCGATCCGCATAGGACGCGCGTGCGTGGCCGATTGTTCCGTTGTCATGACTTCTCCTACAAGTTTCCCCACTATAGCATTGATGAGTGGTTGCGTCCTTCACTTTCGTAGCCAAGCCTTCACATCGTGATCTAGCTGCTCAAGATCACGCCCGAAGAACGTTTGGACCGCGCCGGGCGTGATTTTGGTGCTGAAATCGGACATCGCACTGTCGCTGACAGGTGCACCGCCAACGGACGGTACTTTATCCCGCACTTCCGCTGCCGGTACAGCGGCGTAGGAGCGGTAAAATGCTAGCATCTTATCTTCACCGAACGTGTGAGCGAGGTAGGCAATCGTCTCACCCGAGAAGCCATATTCATAGCTCGTCGTCGTACCGCTCACGTCATGCTCGCCCAGTGCTGTGGCACCGGTCAGCTTGGTCAAGGAAAGATCGCTAAAGTTCGGGTCGCTTAACAGCTGCTGACGGGTCGCTTGACTGTCGCCTTCCGAGTAATAGACTGCCGCTCCCTCTACTAGCCAGGGTGGCGTGAAGGGCCGCGTGTCTCGCGCCAGTACCAGATGCACCAGTTCATGGGTAATCGTCACCCGCCGATCATTCGTCGTATGCTGCTGCTGCGAGTTGGCGAACGCAGCGCCATTAACGAAAAGGGCGCGACTGATGGTTATAATCGTGTCGCGACTGATTTCGTAGCGTGATAGTGCCACTCCCAGATAACGGCTCGCTGATTTGCCGGTTAACTGTGTGAAGTCGCTTGCGCTCCCCGCAAAGTAGGCGACGTAGCGCTGCTCCACGGGCAATTTGCGTGCTTGCAAAGCGCTGTAGGCTGCCTCAGCTTCCTTTTCCAGTGTCGGCAAAAGGCTCTGTGAGCTGGGACGGGCCATGATCAAAAAGTGGGGTGTGGCGCGCACGATAACGTCGTCGAGTTCCCAGAACGCCGGATTATCAGAGCTATTTACAGCCGCGATTTGCCACTGGTCGGCAACCCGCACAAAGGTATAAAGCAGTTCGTTTTTGAAGGCATTGTCGCTGGCAATTCCCCGCAGGCTATATACGAGTTCAACCGGTATCCGCTCTAGTTTACCGGTGGCGGCGGTACTCAAACTGGCATTAGAAGCAAGCGTAAGGGTAGAGGTTACCAACGGAACTTGTTTGATCCGCTCTACGATCGTGCGCTGTTGGGCTTGCAATGGAACAGCAAAGCTCGCAGCATAGCCCGCAGCATCCCCATCTTGGAATGCTTTGGCTTGATGATCGAGCAGCTGCTGTAATTGGGCAAAAGCTATGTCCTCCGGCTCCGCAGTTGGTTTAGGCGCGGCAGCGCCACCCTGAGGTGATGTAATCTGGGCTCGAACGAGTCCGTGACTGTCGAAGTGCAGCGACAAGGCCATATATTGGGGGAAGGTAAAGCGCAGATCAGCAACGGCCTTCGGCTTAGGGAAGCTGAGCGTACCGGTATAAACCTGGCCGGGATCCCAGCCGCCCGGCGGTGCAATCTTCTCTTTCAGCGAGGCGCTCACAGCGTTGGGCTCGTAGGACGTCCCCGCTGCGTCGATCAGGCGCGTATCACTGCCCTTGGGTCCAACAATCAAATCGTAGCCCTGGCGCGCCGTGTTGGCAAAGCCCACGGTGAAAGTCAGCCCGTCGCCGGCGACTTTGAGGCCCTGTATGCGCAGATCGATGTGGCTGAGCTGATCAAGCGTGCTAAACAGGGTTGCGGTGAGTGGATAGCTTCCATCAGGCAGCATACTAGTTGCACTATCCGGAAGGGTCGTGAGGCCCGGCGTTGGTACCGCTGGCGAGGCGTCAGCCGTAGGTGATACTAAGAGCGTCGGCTGAGCGGTTAGGGTCTCGGTCGTGTCCGTTCCGCGGTTACTGGCGAGTGTCGGCGAAGGTAAAGGCGCGGTTGTGACTAAGCTGGATGGATTGCAGCCGACAATCACGACGACGACGGCTAACAGGAACAACGCGCGCGTCAAAAAACGCATATGTGCTTATCCATGTTTGGGGCGGGGCAGTATCACACCTCTGCCGTAGGGGCTGCAACGTTCATGCCAGGAACTTAATTCCGGTGATAGTCGGTGCAATCTCAGACGAAGGTCCTGCTCAACTTCCAACCACGGCCCGTAGTCGTGGCTGAGCTTCACCACTATGCTGTTTACATTACCGTTGTGACAGTAATGTAAACAATCCATCTGATGTGATGGACACGTATGGAGTCGCAAAATGCAAACGACCGCACTGCCGAAGAAAGTCATCTGGGCCGGAACTGTCCTCATCCTCTTGACCGGGCTGATTCATTTGATGGACACACCGGGTAGCTTTGACGATGCAACCTATAAAGGTCTGCTATTCGCGGCCAATACGCTTGGCGCCATGGTTGCGGCAGTCGGCATCTACCGTAATGACCGGCCGGGTTGGCTGCTAGGTTTGGCCGTGGCCGGGGGCTCGATCTTGGGCTATCTTATTAGCCGGACTGCTGGATTACCTGGTCTGGAACCGGAAGGATGGGGCGAACCAATGGGTGTTTTATCGCTGATTGTCGAGGGCACCTTCGTTATCATAGCGGCATGGTCTTTCGTCCGCGCTTCTCGCTCCGACAACACGGGTATGCGTGCCATTGAGTATTAGGCTTCTCCGGCCCGCTCAACTTCCTCGGGATGACGACGCTGGAACCATGTTCCAGCGATCGCTCCCAGCGTACATAGACCGGCACAAATCGAAAGGGTATTCTCAACACCGACGCGCGCCGACAACACACCGATGATCAGTGCGCCCAGCGGCGTACTACCGGCAAATAACAACATATATAAGCCCATCACCCGGCCACGCATATCATCACGGACGTTGAGTTGCAAGAGGGTGTTGGCTGCAGTAGCGAACGTAATACCGCAGAAGCCCAGCACGACTAACAATGCCCCGGTTAGCATAAAACTGTGTGAGCGGGCCACAGCGAGAAGCAACACGCTAAAGGCCGCCGAGGCGATGAGCAGCCGCCGGGTCGATGGCCGTCCTAAATACGCTGTCATAACTGCTGCTATCAGGGAGCCAACACCCATCAGGGCCAGCAATGTACCGAAACCGCCCGAGTCGGTCTTCAGCACGAAATCCGCGATCAGCGGTAACGAGATGCTGAAGTTATAGCCAAACGTGCCGATCGCCGCCATGACGACCATTACCAACAAAACCGATGGTGTACGCCAGCTATACACCAAGCCATCGCGCAGTTGCCCGAGGACATTGCCCCGCTCTGAACGTCTTGCCGGATGCATCTCGCTTGGGTTCATTAATACCAGTGCGCCAATCCCGGCCAGGAAGCTCGCAGCGTTAAAGAAGAGTGCCGGTGCTGCTCCAAAGAATGCCATCGAATAGCCGCCGACGGCAGGACCGATAATACGAGCCGCATTGAATAACATTGAGTTGAGCGCCACCGCATTACTTAACGTCTCGCGATCAACCAGCTCTACAGCGAAAGATTGGCGCGCCGGGTTATCAAAGGCGTTAACCAAGCCGGTGCAAAAGGCCAATATATAAATATGCCATAGCTGAATCAAATGTGTCGCTACCAGCAGCCCGAAGATCGCTGCCGTAGTCATAGCCACCAGTTGGGTCCCGATCAACAAGCGCCGCTTGGGGAGTTTGTCGGCGATCACGCCACCGAACAACGACAGTACGGTGATCGGTAAGAACTGCAATGTCGTTACAATGCCTAATGCCTGTGGGCTATGGCTGAGTTGCAGCACGAGCCAGCTTTGCACGGTCGTTTGCATCCATGTCCCGATTAACGAGACGAGCTGGCCCCACCAGTACAGGCGATAATTTCGGGTGTGGAGCGCTGCAAAGCCTCGGCCTAGGCTCAAAGAGAAGCCCTGCCGCTCGGCGGAGACAGCCGGTGTTGCTACTACTGATGGTTTAACGCCTCGTGCCATTACATCACTTTTCACTACGCCGCGAGCTTCAGCATAATCGATGCCTAGCGGTGAGGCCGGTGAGCTAACTATACTCCTATATTGTCTGCACGCTTATTGCTCCATATCATTGGAGAAAGCTGATAGTGGAGCAGACGATGGAAATTTTGCCGAATATTCACCAGATCGATGCAGGCTCGGTTAATGCCTACCTGATCTATGAGCCGGAAGGTTTAACGCTGATCGACACTGCCTATATTGGTACCGTCGACAAAATCTTGTCACTGATTCGGGCGCTTGGTCGCCAGCCGACCGATCTCAAGCATATTCTGTTGACACATCGCCATGGCGATCATGTTGGGGGTGCCGCGAATCTCCGTCAGGTGACCCACGCCAAAGTTTGGGCACCGCAGCCCGATGCCAAGGCGATTAGCGAAGATCCGGGTGCCACCTTTCCGGTTGCGCCAGTCGGCACCTTGATGCGGCTCATTGCCGGCAAAAGCATGACGCCGTTGCCCTGCGCTGTCGATGAAACGCTGCTCGATGGGACAACGCTACCGATCCTCGGCGGCCTCAAGGTCGTATGGACGCCCGGTCATACGCACGGCCACTGCTCGCTGTATCATCCGGGACAACAAATCCTCTTTGCCGGTGATGCTGTGATGACGTTTGGCGGCAAGGTCCGGCCGACCATTCCGTTGGTCTGCGACAGCTACGAGGAGTCGTGCCGGTCAATTCGTGACCGCTTGGCGCCCCTTCCCACCACACACGTACTGGCCGGT
>JBBRHB010000043.1:0-14604 GCA_038223355.1 Chloroflexales bacterium | reverse complement strand
TCAGGCGTGGTCGTGACCTCGTAGCCGAGTTGCTCAAGCAGCAGTTGGAGTTCAGCGAAGCAGCCATGGATGTCGCCGATGATGTCGAATGGACCATGCTCATGCTTGCGGTTATTCCATAACGGCTCACGCGTGATGGATACCGATGCGATCTCCTCTAATGAAGAAAGCACAAAGACGTGGCGGAACCCTTCCTTGTGCAAGCCGCGCAAGGATCGGCGTAGCTGCTGTGACTGTTGATGAATGACGTGTGGTCCGAAGGCTCGGTCCGGCCGTGTGCGATTACGTTCCTGACACAGCTTTTCGGGCAGGTCAAGGACCAGGGCGACGGGCAAGCAGTTGTATTCACGTGCCAGAGCAACGAGCGGCTTGCGTGCTTCCGGTTGTACGTTGGTCGCGTCTACGACGGTTAGCTTACCGGCCGCTAAACGCTTGGCAGCAATATACTGCAGCACGTCGAAAGCGTCTTTCGTCGCCGCCTGGCTATTCTCGTCGTCGGAGACAAGTCCACGACATACATCCGAGGATAACACCTCGGTCGGCTTGAAGTGTGTGCGAGCAAAGGTTGATTTGCCCGAGCCGGAGGCACCGATCAGCACGACCAGCGCGAGCTCGGGAAAGGAAATATCTACGTTCGGCGTTCGCGGCTCATGCATGGCGCGTCCATACTCCCATTTGGGTCGGCGCTCCGACTTCGGCATCTTCCGGTCCAACCGGGAAAAACTGAACGGAATACCCAAAGCGTTCGGCAACACTCATAGCCCAACGCTGAAACTCTGCGCGCGTCCATTCGAAGCGATGATCACGGTGCCGAAAATTACCGGCGGGTAGCCGCTCCCAGCGCACGTTATACTCGGCATTGGGCGTAGTAACCACCACAGTGCTGGGCTTGGCCCACTCCCACAAGACTCGCTCGAAAGCAGCTAGGCGAGGTGGGTCTAGATGCTCGATCACCTCGACGACCGCTGCCGCATCATAGCCAGCCAGCCGTTGGTCACGGTAATTGAGCGAACCTTGTATGAGGCGCACACGTTCGCGCTGCATTTGGGGCAAACGCTCAATATGGAGGCGCTCGTGTGCCCGCTCTAAGTTCCGATGCGAGACGTCCATCCCAACGATTTCCCCAAATTGCTTATCTGCCAGCAGTGTCCTAATCAACTGGCCTTCACCGCATCCCAGATCGAGCACACGGCGTGCACCGGAGGTACGCAATGTCTCAACGACCGCGCTCATTCGTTGCTGCTGGAGGCTTATGCGCTCCTCGACGAGTGCCTCTTCGCGACTATGCACCGCTTCAAGAGCATCAGGATCGGGCTGCTCTGCTTCGACTAAGCGCGCTAAAGCCGATTGGGCCAGGCTCTTGCGATGTTTGAGATAGCGCTGGGTAATGAGCTCACGCTCCGGATGGATCGCCAGCCAACCATGGCCGAAGCGCAATAACTTTTCGACCTCGTCATCGCCAACATAATAATGCTTGTCATTATCGAGCACCGGGATGAGCACATACAGATGGGTCAGCAACTCCTGCAAGCGTACCTGCGCCGCAAGATGCAAAGTAAAATACGGACTATCGCCCCACTCCGGAACATGCGTATCCAGTGCATGATGATCAACAGAGACCGCATAGCCGAGCGGTTCCCAGAGGCGACGAAGTAATGCTTCACCGCCATCGCATGGGACAACAGCGAGGGTTGCGGCGAAGGGCAGAGCGGTTTGGGCAAGCTCGGGCCGTTCTTTACTCCGACCACCTAGGGCAGTTCCAAAAATCTGATTGATCGCAACGCTCATAAACGAAGATGCGACGTAAGGGCGATCATTGACATACTGCTGTAGGGCGAAACCTTCGCTTTCATGCCCACGCACCAGCCCAATGGCATCAACGTCGAGCAACAACGCTACGGTGCACCGCTCAACGGATGCCTCGGGATAGAAGAGATGCGCCTGACCAAAAGACATCGGAAACGATTGTAGCCGGGCCGGGTTTTTATGGAGGAGATAGCCCAGATCGGTGGCCGGCGTATGAGTGGTTGTGATCGTCAGCAGCATGCAGCAGTAACAATAGCATATTTTCCTGAATACTTTTGACTCCTGTTTTAACGCCAACAGCCTCCATCAATGACGATGGAGGCTGTTGAATTCCGTTTAGCTCACGTTAGCGTAACTTCAGACTCCAGGCTGAGCGCCCATGCGTTGCAGCGTATAGTGTTCGCGAGCCCGGTACGATGGTCAAGCCCGCCACTTCAACCTCTGGCAGGTTGCCGGCGGCTTCCACCCAGGTAGTCGTGCCGCTTGGCAAGCGGAGTACGCCAAAATCCGTTGCGGCGTAGAGGTCACCCGTTACGTCGTCACGAACAAGGTCGGTCACCGGCAGATCACCCATTGGGCCGATACCACCATCCAGCGGTACCCACGTGGCAGTACCGGCAGTGGGGTTGTACGTGACCTCGAAAACGTGGCCTGGGGTCGTCGGCGTGACAGTATTATAGCCCGAGTAAGAAATCCAGGCGTGATTGGCGTTTTGCGGATCAATATAAATACTGCTGACGAAGCGGTTCGGGGCAGCAGCGGCCAATGAGTCGAGCCGTTTGAACGTCACACTGCTCGCCGGTTCGGCATCCGCATTTTTGGAGATGAAAACGCGCCCGGTCGTTGTAGCTGCCCACAGCGTGCTCGTATCACCGGTCGCTCGCTCAACTTGAGCCCCATAACCGCCCGTGCGGTCAGCACCAAAGTCAGTGGAGGTCAGTTGTGATGGGCCCAGCTTCACCCAGTCGCCACAATTCGGATCGGATGCACTTGTCGTGAACTCAGGGCAGTTAGCTTCCAGATAGGCCTGGTTGCCACCATTGTCCTTGGTGCGCCAGACCGATGCGAAGCCGGTATATTGCGTTCCTGGCACGCGTGGATCCGTGATTTCGGGCCAGTAGAAGCCGACCGGTTCACCGCTATTGAGCAGCGGTCCGGAAGTGACGACCCACTTCGTCGTATCACCGTTCCTGAAGTTCTCGTCGGTAGCACCGCCATAGAACTGGTTGAACCGGATCGCGGGATTACCAACGTCGAAGCCGGATTGGCCACCGTCACCGTAGATCACCTGATTCCATACGCCACGCGAACCCGTGGTCTCGAACGTGCCGTTGTCCTGGGTACCACCCATGACATCCTTGACGTTGTTGGGATTGACTGACAGGCTTTGGAACTGCAAGGTTGAGAGACCCGCATTCAGGCTTGACAGTTGTGAGGGTACCCGCGCGAGCAGCCCTTGGCAGGTGGTCAGGTCCGTACCGCTCAGGTTACGGGCTGCACACTGGGCGGAGATGTCCGCGAAGGTGCCACTCGAACGCACGAGACCACCGTCCGAGCCTTCAAAGAAGATGTTCGGATTGCTCGGGTTGACGACAATAGCATGCTGATCGGGATGAATACCATTGGGTGTCGTAGGCGATGAAGCATCACGCGTCATGTCGGTGAAGGTGCTGCCACCATCGGTCGAAAACAGCACACCACGCCCATTGGTTGAGACACCGGCCGTGTTGTAGTCGTACGAGCCGAGCAGATACACAGTGTTGGGTTGGCCCTTAGGCGAATATACAAAGTTGTCATACCAGCACTGGCCGGTACAGTAGTTGATGTTTTGGGGCGTCGTGAGGTCGGTGAAGCTAGCGTCTGTCGCCGTCACGGCGTCATCGGTCCGGTAGAAGTGGGCTGGAACACCGCTACTTGCACCGACACCCACATACATGCGGGTGCTGCCAGTGCCTAGTTTCGTCACCGCAAATTCGGCCCGGTCGGTGCTCAACGTCGGATTAAGCGCCGCCTTGATCTGTGTCCAGGTTGCTCCGCCGTCAGTCGAGCGGTAAACGCCCTCCTGAAATGCAGCGGCATAGACGATGGCGGGATTGCTTGGATCGAGCTCAACATGGTTCACGCCACGAGGAGTGGCGGCCCCATCCCAGATCAAGCTGAAGGTCGCACCACCGTCGGTCGACTTGTAAAGTCCCCACGGAGCTGCAACTGGCGGGAAGGATGTCGCACCACCCGAATCGGAACTGACACCACGTACGCCGCGCGTCGTGCTGACGTAGAGTGTTTTGGCGGTCGTATCGGAAGGATCGACGACGATTGAGCTAATCGACCGTCCATCGAAAGCAGAGCCGGTATAGGTGCCGACTGTCGTTGTCGCGGCAAGCTTTGCTCCCCAGCTCTTACCATCGTCGGTCGAGGCGTAGACACCAACGCCGGCCTCTGAGTCCGCAGAAGCATTCGGCTCGCCGGTGCCCGCATAAAGCGTGTGGCTTGGGGCGTCATAGGTCAGTGTGCCGATAGCATTCGTGCCAAAACTACCGGAAGTGAAGGTCCAGTTGGGGCTGCTGGCAAGCGCCCGATCTGTCCGCCAAACGCCGCCACCGGCCGCAGCCACCCACAGCGTGCACTTCAAAGCTGTACAGCTTGTAGATGACGCCAACGCGGTGATGCGGCCCGAGTCCAGATATTGCGCGCCGGTGAAAGTCAGCGACGGCGGGAAAACAGCGGTGCTCGGCCCGATCTGTATCCAAGGCCCGGGTGTGTTCGCAGCCTGGCCACGGACCCTTACGTTGGTAAACGCTGCCTTAGCCTGCTTGGTCACGACGATTGGAATATCGGTTGCGGGATAGGCGCGGCGGGTATACTTCTCTTCTTCAGCACTGAGCGGTGTTTTTTCGCCTCGCTGGCCTACAACCGCCACTTCATTTGAATGCTCTTGGGCGGTACCACCATCCGGATCGCTATAGCGCTTGTCGGCCTGGCGCTGCCCGGTTGCGAGATCCAGGAAATTCTTGAAATCACCGTTATTACGAATGGCTCCAGCACCTAGAGCGCTTGTTGCCAGGATCAAGGAGGCAGCAACTGCGCGTAGTAGAGTGGACCGCTTGGCTAGCTTGGGCATGTGGGCTTCTCCTAGATAACCAAATAGTATGGAGTGCTAATACAATGTGCCGTCAAGGGCTCAGACATCTTGACCTCGCACCGTGAGGCAAGGTGGGTAATACGCGCTGGTCCCTCCTCATGAATGAACTAGTCTGTACAGTACCGAAGTACTACTGGAGGGCAAAGTATACCAAATAGTAAACCCGTGTCAAAGTGATTAGGAACCTGACTTGCAGTTGTGGGTCGCTTTGTCTAGGATGAATCGCAGAGCGCCTGTACTACCTGACCACGTGCCATAAAAGCGTATGATACACACCATGAGTAATACAACGAAACTAATGCAGGGCAAACGGGTAATGGTGACCGGGGCTACCGGTGGTATCGGACTGGTCACGGCCAGGGAGCTTGCCCGGCAGGGTGCCGAGGTGATCGTCGTCGGTCGCGATGCGGGTCGCACGGAAGCAGCCGTCGCGCAGATCAAGGGGCAGACCGGCAGCAGTACGGTTACGTCGCTGCTGGCCGATCTGTCGTCGCAGCAGGCTATTCACACGCTGGCCGACGACTTCAAGCGCCAGTACGACCGGCTGGATGTGCTAGTCAACAATGCCGGTCTGATGTTTACGAAACGCCAGGAGAGTGTCGATGGCATCGAGATGACCTTCGCACTCAATCACCTCGGCTATTTTCTGCTGACGAATCTGCTGCTGGATACGCTTAAGGCCAGCGGTGCGGCGCGGATCGTTAGTGTCTCCTCGGGTGCACATACCGGGGCGAAAATGAACTTTGCGGACCTGGAGGGCAAGCAGAGTTATGGTGGCTTCCGCGCCTACGGCCAGTCGAAGCTGGCAAATATAATGTTTACCGATGAGTTGGCGCGGCGGCTGCAGGGGACGAGCGTGACGGCGAACTGCCTGCACCCGGGCGTGGTCGCTACCAATTTTGCCGCCAATAATGGTGGTTTTTACCGTGCGGTCGTACGTCCGGTCCTGAATGTGTTCTCGATCAGCCCTGAGCGCGGAGCCGCCACGTCGGTGTATCTGGCGAGTAGTCCCGAAGTCGAAGGGGTGACGGGCAAGTACTTTGATAAGCAAAAGCCGGTCGCTTCATCAAAGGTGTCGTATGATGAGGCGTCCTGGGAGCGGCTGTGGGAGGTAAGCGAGCAGTATACCCACCTCAATGTGCACGCCTAGCTAGTGTACTATAAAGGCCATGCTGTTATCCGTTATTGCCGCTCTGTATGACGCTGTGCTCGCGCAAGGTGAGCATGGCGTTGACCGTTTTTACGCTGCGCTGCGCGAACGTGGGATCGATCCCGTCCCGAATCCCGTTACCGGTTCGCGAAACCTGTACAACCCCATTCCCCTGATCGTCAGCGGCGTACTCGTCGGGGAGATGGTGGCCGATGCCAATCGCTTCTGCGGCGCACTGCGAACTGCGGTCGGAAACGGCGCTATCCTGCTGGCGCGCATGCCGACCGACGTGCGCGATAGCTTCGCTTCGCCCGAAATTGCCGCCAAGATTGTGGACGACTTGCGTATGGCGCATCCACTAACGGGCGTTGACGCCTTCTTGGAGGAGACACCCACCGGACTTAAGCTGGCCTACCTTGAGTGGCAAACCGTGGGCATGTACCTGACGCTGGGCCGCTTGGTGCTGGAGTGTATGGCGCAGGCGTGGCCGTTGTTGGCGGAACGCGCGAGCCTTACAGCGCAGCCAGACCTCACACTGGCCGCCCTAGGTGAGCGCTTGCGCGCGCTCTATCTGGCGGGCATCGAAGATGATCCGCGCCAGGGCGTTGTTCTTGATTACCAACCGATGATGCAACCCACGCGCGATGAATTTCGGGCGATTCAGCAGTTGACCGGCGGTGAGCACAACGGCATGGCGATCCTCGATCCACGGGCGATCATCCAGCACAACGGGCGACCGCACTACCGGCGCGACGGCATGCTCGTGCCCGTGCGCCGCGTTTATGCGCGGCTAGTATATTCCGACATGCAGCGCTTGCTCGCGGAGAGCACGGCAGCCGAGCGCACACTGCTACGGGGCCTGTTTGGGGGCGGGACCGACCTGAGTTGGATCTCGCATCCGCTCCATTTCTTCTACGGCTCGAAGGCCGATTTCCCGCACTTCTGGCAGCAGGGACTATCGCCCGCCCTAAAAGAGTGCTGGTCCGTGGATGCGGCGTTCATCGAGCGGCAGGCCCCTCGGCTTGTCACCGGCGACCGCCTCGTCGGCTATGTCCAGAAGCCGGTCACCGGCCAAAGCGGCCGGGGCGTCATTCGGTATCCGCGGCTCAACGAATTACGTACTGGAGCTGTGCTGCAGCGCGAGATCATGCCTGCTGACTGCCATCGCACGCTATGGGGTCGCCGCACCCCCGAGATCCGCGTTATGTGCCTCCCTGAGGCCGGTGGTACACTCGGGGCCGGCTTGGTCTATACCCGCGTCAAAGCGCCCGAGGTCTTCCTCTCCAACGCCGGCGACTTGGCAGCCCGCGGGCTTCCCGGCACGGGCGAGGGCTATGGCGTAGTCGTCTTCCCGTAGCAGGCCGGCACCTCAGTGGATTGTGACGGGTCCCAGCAGTAACGCGTCGTTGCCATCCGCTGGCGCTCCCCCATTAGGCGGACCTTGTAGCGGGAGCCGCTTGAAATCAGCGCGGGAATAAACGCCTAGCGCAAGCCAGTAGTTACCCGCAGGCAGATCGCGCCGGAGTGGAATGGGCTGGTCCCAGGAGACGGTGCGCCCCGGCTGCCAGACGGTGGCCAGTGCCCGTGGCCCAACAAGCGGCACATCGACCTGCGCGATGATCTTGCCCTGGGCGTCGAGCAAATGGGCAAACATATTGTTATTCGCCACCGCCGTCGCCTCGGCCTGCCACGCCAACGTCGCCGTTAGGATGCCACTGTTGCGCACGCCTGTAGTCTTGAGGTCGTAGCCTTGCAGCCGGAGCGCGGAGCCAAAGCTCGCGCTCAACGGCTGCACGGGCGGCAGGAGTTCGTAGATGTAGGCGTAATCAATGCTGTGGATGCGGATTGTGTAAATCGGCTGCTGGGTGCCTCGTAACAGGGCAATGCTTTGTGGTATGTCGTTACGCAGGATTTGGTCGATATACAACACCGCATAGCGCGCCTGCCCAGGCTTGAGCACCGTATCGATCGGCACGACGGTGTCGCAGGTATACGGCACGAGCACCTCGCCGAACCAGGCTGCGATGGGCCGGTCACAACCCGCATACTGTGAGGACAAATAGGCTCCAACCTGCTCGTACCCCTCGCCCCAGCCTACTGGAATCGTTCGGGCCGCAACCGCCCCGCCGCCGAGCGCCTGATTAAAATAGGCCAGCTCATAGGGATGATACCAGGCAATATTTGCCGCCAGAACACACGCGACCCCACCGTACAGCAGCACAGCCGAGCGCCGGGAAATCGGGTGGGCGTCACGGTGTGTCCAACGGCGCAGCAGCCGGCCCAGTCCGAGCAGCCCCGCCGCCGCGAGGATATCCACTGACGGATAGATCGGCAATACATAGCGGTCGAATTTCTTGGCTCCCACCGTCATTACAGCAACGAACAAGAGCACAAAGATGGCGAGCAGGACAAGTGCGGCGCGATTGCGGTGGCTGCCTCTTCGGATGAGGACCGGAATGGCCAGAACGATGCCTGCCAAGCTCCAGGGTGCGAGCCGCAGAGCGACCGTGACCGGATAGAACAGGGGGCCCGGATTGGCGATGGCATGGCCCAGGAAAAAATTACCATACGCATGCGGTTCAGCACCGTCGTATCGTACTTGGCGATAAATGGCCATAACCGCGCCCGCCGCATTGACCCAGGCCGCTGGCCACAGCGCAAACCACACCACGACGGCAACGCCGCCCCACGCTAGCAATGGCAGGATGGGCAGCTTGCGCCAGAGGCCGGGCGCATGCCAGCTTCCAACGAGGCCAATCAAGCCAAGCATGGGGAGCAGCACGATCGAAGGCGACTTGGTCAAGAAAGCCAATCCGCCTGCCACTCCCGATGCTACCAGCATGCGCCGGCGTAATGGTCTTTCGGGTGCTATATCGCCATCGTCCAGGCGAAAGGCGAGCATTGCGGCAAGCAGGGCGAGGGTCATGAACGATGTGAGCAGCGCATCCGTGTGCAGCAACTGCGAATGCGCGACCAGGAACGGCTCGCCGGCCCAGAGCAGACCCGCCAGCAGCGCCAGGCGGCGACCGAACAGGCGGGCGAGCAGTGGCACGGCCAGGCAAATACAAAGTGCGGTGACCAGCGCTACGGGCAGCCGTAGCAATTCACGGGTGATGACCGTGTCGTGGGCACCGGCGAAGCCGAGCTTGGTTAGTAAGCGGTGGGCCAGGACGCCAAAGGTGCCTAGCC
This sequence comes from Chloroflexales bacterium, assembly GCA_038223355.1. Taxonomy (GTDB): domain Bacteria; phylum Chloroflexota; class Chloroflexia; order Chloroflexales; family Kallotenuaceae; genus JACDGP01. The sequence continues at coordinate 5,317 of JBBRHB010000043.1, read as the reverse complement.
ACATCGTTGTAACGCCCGGATGGCCAATCAGGTTGGTGCCGGCCCAATCGTGACGCTGGAGTGCTCGAAGAAAGAGGTCGGCACGAGGGAACCAGTGATCGGCTTCATCAACGGTTACGAACCGCCCTGCCAACGCTCGCGGGATCAGCGCAAGAATGAAAAGGAGTATGTTTCGTGCAGTAGCTGATCCCGCACGTTCAGTTGGCAAGACGTTCATCCGGGACGCATATTAGCGCGTCACGGTAAAGGATGCAATCAGGAAGCGTCCGCTGCTGTTTCCATAGGTTGTCATCGACCACGTACCTGCAGCACCATTGGTGGGCACAGTGTAGGAGAAATAGATCTGGCCACCGCTGCTGTGCAGAGCAGCCACAAGCGCGAGAGCGGTACCGCCGGGCTGTGTGGCCCACCCACTGATGATCTCGCCGTCCGAGAAGCCGGCGCCATGGAAGTTAATCGTGCTCCCGGCTGCGACCGACCCCGCACTGATATCGAGCGCACCGTCTGGCGAGGCTGCCGCCATATCAAACGTCGTTACGGCTTCGCGACTACTGCTGAGACCATGCGCCGTGATGGCCCACCAACCCGGCTCCCAAAAGCGTCCTAAACTAATGGTTAGCGTCGCATTGCCCGACCCGTCGACCGTAGCGCCGGTCGTAGGATAGACCGAGCCACGCGCACTACTGGCCCAGGTAGAAATCCTTTCGCTCGCCTGCATACCCGTAACGTGTAGTGTAAGTGTCTCGCCGGACTTGGCCTGGATGCGATCAAGCGAGCTACTGGCAGCAAAGGCCGGGGCTGCACTGAGAAGTCCGCCAAAGCAGAGCATGAGACTGAGTCCAACAACGATCCACCGCCAGCTACGACTTCGCTTTTTCATCATGATCTTCCTCCATAGATGCGTGGATGGGTCATTATCTCTACCATAGTGCTCCGATCTGAAGAAATGATAAGAATTGGCTGAGACCATGCTGTGAAGCGGCTGACAATCATAGCAACCTAGCTCTCCACGGGCGTTACATAAGCGGCGGTAATTCCCCCATCGACCAGAAATGTTGTACCGGTCGTAAAGGAGGACTCATCGGATGCCAGGAACAGCGCCGCCTGCGCAATCTCATGCGCCTCGCCAAAGCGTCCCATCGGAATATGCACCAAGCGGCGTTCACGTTTTTCCGGCGTATTGAGGTATTTCATCAACAGCTCGGTACGCAATGGACCTGGGCAGAGGGCATTGACCCTGATCTTTTCGCGGGCGTGGATCACGGCCAGTTCACGCGTCATCGCCAAAACGCCGCCTTTGCTCGCTGTGTAGGCCAGTTGTGGTGTGGCCGCGCCTAGTAGGGCGACAAAAGAAGCGGTGTTAATGATCGAGCCGCCTCCGGCCCGTCGCAACGCGGGAATACCATATTTACAGCCCAGAAACACACCTTTGAGGTTAATGTTCATGGTCAGGTCCCAGACCTCTTCCTCAGTGCTCACCGCATCGTCATCGCGAATATGGGAAATGCCCGCGTTATTAAACAAGACATTGAGCTTGCCAAAGGCTCGTTCGGCGCTCTGTACCATTCCTTCAGCGTCGGCCGACTTTGATACATCGGCATGCACAAATTGTGCATCCCCGCCCGCTGCGACGATTTCCTTAACGACCGCTTGGCCAGCCGCATCGGCCACGTCCGCTACGATAATCTGTGCGCCTTCGCGCGCCCACAGCAACGCCGTTTCCCGCCCGATGCCCGAACCGCCGCCGGTAATAAGCGCTACTTTATCGGCTAATCGCATCATTGATCATCCCTGCCTGTTAAGCTCGCTCGAAGAAGCGTTCCCGCTCCCAGCAGGTCACGACTTCATCGAACTTGCGCTGTTCGGTGTTAAGGAAATGCAAATAATGTTCGACGACGTCCGCGCCAAAGGCCGTGTGTGCTAGCTCGCAGGCCGCGAACTCGGCAGTAGCCTCGCGCAACGTCGCCGGTATGCGCGGCAACGCCTTCGCCGCGTACATATCACCCTGGAAGATGGCTGGTGGCTCGATCCGGTTGCGAATACCGTCCAGGCCGGCAGCGATCAGGGCAGCATAGACCAGATACGGGTTCGCATCCGCGCCCGGCACCCGGCACTCAACCCGCAAAGAGGGTCCATGGCCAACCACCCGGTAGCCTGCAGTACGGTTATCGTAGCTCCACGCAATGCCGGTCGGCGCGAACGAACCGGCCTGGAAGCGTTTGTACGACGAGACGTAGGGCGCGAAGCAGGCGGTGAGCCCTCGGGCATGCTTCAGCCAGCCACCGAGAAAGAAGCGGAAGGTTTCGGAAGTCTGCACCGGTCCGAGCTGCTGGTCGCCCGCAAACAAGCTGCGTTCGCCGGCCGTATCTCGCAGACTCATGTGAATGTGCATGCTCGACCCGGCCAGCTTTTCGTTCCATTTGGCCATAAAGGTCACGGCCTTCCCCTGCGCCTGTGCAATTTCTTTGGCGGCATGCTTGTAGATCACGTTGCGGTCAGCCTGCTGGAGCGCGTCACAGTATTCGAGATTAATCTCCTGCTGCCCCGGTCCCCACTCGCCTTTGGTGAATTCGACGGGCACACCACTTCCATCAAGACCCCGGCGGATCGCGCCGATCAGATCGTCTTCGACGGTGCCCTGCAAGATGTGATAATCCTCAATATACGAGCCCATGGTTTGCAGGTCGTGATAATGCTTTGCACGAGCACCGGCAAAGGTCTCGTTAAAAACGTAAAGTTCGATTTCAGAGCCGCCCATGACGGTGAAGCCAGCCTCACGGGCCAGTGCGAGCTGGCGCTGCAACATTTGGCGGGGCGCGACGGCGACCGGCTCGTGTCCTGGATCGGTCAGGATTGTGCAAAAGACCAGCGCCGTACGCGGCAGCCACGCCACACGGCGCAACGTGGCGAAGTCGGGCACACAATGAAAATCACCATAGCCTGTTTCCCAGCTGGTGAATTGGTAATCCGGCACCGGGTCCATTTCCATATCGCACGCCAGTAGATAATCACAGGCATGGTAGCCACCGTCGGCCACCTCGCGGAGAAAGAAACGACCGGTGATGCGCTTGCCCAGCAAACGCCCGTACATATCGGGAAACACGGCAAGCACCGTGTCGATCTCGCCACTGCCGATCAACTGGGTTAATTCATCGCGGGTCAGCATACCCGGGACCGGACCGTCCATAAATACTACCCCTAACGCTGAGCATAGTATACTCTCCCACTATTACAGACATATCATTCAAGGAGTACCCCATGTCCCAACGTCCTGAGCAGCACTCGACGTGGTTCGTCGCAGTCGTCGCGCTGTTCATCACCTGTTTACTGATCGCCAATATTGTCTCGGTGAAGCTGGTATCGATCTTTGGGCTGACGGTACCGGCCGGCATTGTCATCTTTCCGATCAGCTATATCTGCGGCGATGTCCTGACCGAGGTCTACGGCTTCCGCCGTGCGCGCCAGGTCATATGGCTCGGCTTCGCCTGTAATCTGCTGGCCGTGATAGCAATTTGGATCGGGCAAGTGCTGCCTGGACCGGCCTACTGGGATGCGCAGGCCGCGTATGCACGTATCCTGGGCTTCACGCCTTCACGCCACGGCTGCTGGTCGCCTCATTCTGCGCCTTTTTAGTCGGCGAGTTTGCCAACTCCACGGTGTTGGCCAAGATGAAGATTATGACCAATGGCCGCTGGCTATGGACACGCACGATCGGCTCAACGATCGTGGGCGAGGGGCTCGACTCACTGATTTTCGTTACGATCGCATTTGTGGGTATTATTCCGGCCTCGGCCATCGGCGGGGCAATCATCACGCAGTGGCTCTTCAAGACCGCCTATGAGACGCTGGCAACACCCCTGACCTACGTGGTCGTCAACTTTTTGAAGCGCAAAGAAGGCCTTGATGTCTTCGACCGCGATACGTCGTTCAACCCACTAGGGCTGGCGGAATAGGGGGCGCAATGTATAACTCGGCAAGGACCTCTTCGAGCACAGTAGATTACGGCAGGCTGCGCGGCTCTAACAGCATCCAGAGGCCATTGAGGATCTGCTGTACGCGTGTAAGCGACAGGTGCCCAATGTACGTCTGGAGCTGGTCGCGATGAACAGTAAAAACCTGCGAGACATTGACCACGCTCTGCTTCGGCAAATCACCCTCTCCGCGATCGAGCAGGACGTTGCCGGGTGCACGCACGCGATCCAAATTGGTCGTTAGCGCCGCGACGATCACTGTCTGCAGTCGACTTGCGTTAACGACATCGTTTTGCAGTACCGTGACCGGACGAATGTCGTTTTCGCCTAGATCACACCAGTACAACTCACCGTGGCTTACAGCCATGGTTATTGCCAGGGATCGGCGATTCGGTGCATTGTGCGCCGGATCCCCTGCAACAGCGCCTTATCCTCGGAATCAAGTTGGTCGCTGTACGCGGCGTTAAGCCCTTTGAGTAGTTCTTGGCTCCGCTCACGCTCAATAAGCTCTTGTAGGGCACGGGCATACAGACCACTACGCGTGAGATGCAACTCATGCGCGAGGCGTTCAGCTGCATCGAATAGTTCGGCATCAAGGGAAACACCAGTTTTAACTTGTCCCATTGGTTCGACCTTTCGTATAACCACAAGTATAATCCGCTGGCAAGCGTCAAGCAAGGGCAAGTAGCGTAGGTTGGAGCGCATTAACCTCGGCCAGGAGCGCTAAATATATAGTTTACGCAAAACCTGCCGCCATACAGCATCCGACCGGATATCGGTGCTGTCACTCAATTGGTCGATGCTTCCGATCAAGCGTCGGGCGGCGATCTGCTTGACTGCTGAGTCGCTGACCGCAGCGCGCAGCGCATCGGCAATGGTACTGCCGTAGATCACCTTAAAAGGCCGGCTAAAGAAATTCACCGCCTGCTCTGGCAGCTTCGGTGTGAGCCGCAAGGCGTTGTGCATCCGGGCTAGGTATTCATATGCCTCTACCAAGGCAGCCCCGCGATCTTGCCACGTTGGTGCAACCTGTGCACGCCACAGGATCGGCTGTAGGTCGGTTGAGCATGATAGGTGCTTGAACGCTGTGCCGAACCACTTGGGGTACGGCGCGTACTGCCGCTCCATCAAGAAGCACAGGTTCATGATGTCCCGCACCAGCCGCGAGCCGATCAGCGCCGATCCCAGTTCGTCCCCAACGTAGCCAGCCCGCGGCATCAGGTGCTCTTCTTGCCCGATCCGGTTCCAGCCCGCTGCCAGCAAATACAACCACACGTCGTGGGGATAGTACGCCAGCGCCTCACGCAACGCCGAGACCTCGCCCAGATTGTCAAAGTGCACTGCCC
>JBBRHB010000042.1:0-14743 GCA_038223355.1 Chloroflexales bacterium | reverse complement strand
GGAGGATAAGCTGCTCCAGGCACTCAAAGCTGGCGCGTCCGGCTATCTGCTGAAGGGCCTCTCGGCGCGCGAGTTGGTGTCGGTTGTCCGAGCGATCAGTGCCGGCGAGGTGTATGTGGCTCCGGCGCTGGCCAGTCGCATGCTGACGGAGATGACGAAAGGGCGACCGAGCAGTCCACTCGATGAACTGACCGAACGCGAGCGTGAGGTATTGGAACTGCTCGTCCAGGGCTTAAGCAATCAGGAGATTGGTCAGCGCCTGAACTTGGCTGAAAAGACGATCAAGCATTACATGACGAACATCCTGGCGAAGCTGCAGGTGCGTAGCCGCGTGGAGGCCGCGCTGCTCGCTCAGAAAGCCGGTCTCGGCGACGCATAAGCGCTGCTTAAGCCGTCCCCCTAGTCCTATCATCCCATCACCTGAATGGCGCGAGCTTACAACCCGCATGCACTACCATCTTCCCTACTGCTGTACAGGAGCCCATCCTACAATACGCCGTACTATCCGCGAAAGGATCATGACTATGTTGCCGGTTTTGCTGCTCTGCGCCGCTCTCCTTCTCATCGCCGTCATGCTCCTCGTCGTCGGTATGTGCCGTGTCAGCGCGCACGCTGATGCAGTACTGGCCTCCTACGAGGCTAACCACCGCGCGGCGATCATCCATGAGTTCCCGAGCCCGGAAGTATCCAAGGCAGCGTAGCACAACCGCCAGATCCTTCGCCTCCAATACTACGTGAGATGCCCAACACACGTACCACCATCCTGATCGCTGTTCGTATGATCCGGACACGTCGTATCATTCCACAGCGTCCCGGCGATCCTGACCTTCGTCGTCAAGGTATAGTCGAGACTGGTGTGGGACAGATTCGCTTGGCTCAGTATTGCCCCATATAAATTGCTGTCATGCAGATCCGAACTGGAAAGGTCGGCACCCGTGAAATCGGCTCGTCGTAGCTCGGCCGCCGTCATATCCACCCCGATTAGCGTAGCCCGTCTCAGCCGCGCACCTATCAGATCGACCCCGCCCAGCATCGCTCCGTTCAGATTCGCGCCATTAAGGTTGGCACCGTACAGCAGAGTTTGCACCAGAGTCGCACCGCTGAGGTTGGCACCACGCAGATTGGCACCATGCAGGTCCAGCCCGCTCAAGTCGCACCCGGATAGGTCCCGACCTTGCAGACTAGGATAGCTACTCACATCACAGGAAGGAGCCGCGTGGCTTGGGGTGACCGTGGCACACACGGCCAGTACGACCAACACGACGACGGCGGCCGAACGATGCATCGAACCCATGAAGGTGCTCCCTAAGTTAAAGCAAAAAGACCAGTCATTGTACTTCTCGCTACTTTACCCATCGCCGCCAGCCTCCTCTGACGGAGCCAAATCTTTCTCATCAGAAGAGTATAGCGGGTATACCTTACCGGCAAGTTAACCGGAGCCTTACCAGGTTCGCACCAAATGATCGGCCATCCGGAAGGCCAGTGCCAAAATAGTGAGTACTGGATTAAAGCCACCATTCGTCACATGCACCGATCCATCCGCCACGAATAAGTTGTCGTGCCCGTGCACGCGACCCCAGGCATCAACGACCGATGTGTGCGGTTCATGGCCCATACGGCACGTGCCGGCCTGATGTTGTCCGCCGCTCAGATGGAGACTAGGGGTGGAACCCCACACCCGCGTCGCTCCGGCTGCCTGTAACCACTGATGTGCCCGCTCGGCCATAAAAGCTGCTGTGCGCACGGTCTCGGGATGAGTGGCTCCGGAGAGACGCGCGACCGGAAGACCCCATCTATCGCGGACTGTTGGTTCAACCATGACACGCGCCTCTGGACTCGGTATTTCCTGCACCGGACCCATGACGCGCAACACGCGGCGATAATTCTCGCGCATGAAACGCTTATTGGCCAGACCCCAGCGCGGCACATCCGGCGGCAACAACGCTTTCCAGAAAAGGATCGGCAGCGCAATGAACTCATCGGCCAGCATACCGCCCCCGATCAGCCCCTCGTTCCCATGATTAAAGTGACAGGTGGCCGTAGAGACTCCCGGACCTTGACCATCATAAATCGTCTCGGCCATCAAGCCCACCGCACCCGGATAATAATGGCCTTGCAGATGGCGGCCCACTTGATCGTGCTGGTTGCCCAGACCCTGCGGATGCTTCGCCGTTGCTGAGTTGAGCAGTAAGCGCGCCGTCTCGATCGCACCCGCTGAACAAACCACCACCTCGGCCCGCACCTCGTGCCGCTGCTCGTCACGATCAATATACTCCACCCCGGCCACGTGGCCGGCCGCATCCGTCACGATCCGCGTGACCATCGCCTCCGTTATGAGCTCACACCGTCCCGTCGCCAGCGCCCGTGGGATCAGCGTGTTGTGCGTGCCGTTCTTCGCCTCGACCGGACAGGCAAAGCCCACACAATGCTGGCAGTGAATGCAGGCCGGACGCCCGCCGTGGGGCACCGTATTAATTAAGAGTGGCACCGGCACGGTCTCCCAGCCTAGTGCAGCTGCGCCGGCGCGCAGCACCGCTCCCTGGCGGTGCACCTCAAGAGCGGGCATAGGATAGTCTCGCCGTCGTGGCCAAAAGCCGTGATTGCTGGCAGCGGCGCCCGCGACCCCCACCTCCCACTCGGCCTGCTCATAGAAGGGCTCAAGGTCGGCGTAGCTGATCGGCCAGTCGGCCAGCGAACTCCCGGCGGGTACTCCATACTGCTGCGCCATCGCAAAATCCTGCGGCAGAAAGCGCCAGGCCTGCGCGCCAAAGACGCGTGTACCACCACCCACGCATGCAGCGTTGTTCTGGTACTGTGACTCGTGCGGACGGACAACATGGCTCTGACCACTGAGATCCACGAAGACGCGAGGATTGCCGTTAATCTCCGGCCCGGTATTATGACCATACTGCGCCAGCCGGTGGTTGCGGAGATGGTCCCGGCCAACATCGCTAAACGCGAGATCCCGGCCGCGTTCGAGCAATAACACCCGCTTGCCCGCTTCAGCCAACAGCCCGGCCACCACGCCACCACCCGCGCCCGCACCAACCACGATCACATCATAGACCGTCATCCACGCACCTCGAAGCCAACCATATGCCAAGCGACCGCATCGCGATTCCCGCCGTTTGCTGGGTCGCTATAAAAACCTTCCATCGCATGCTCGATGACCGTAGCGAAAAAGGCGGCTGCACTGACCGGCCATTCGGCAAGGACATCGCCAACTTCGACCTGATGGAGCAGCGCCTGTTGTACCCCACTATCGAGCATAGCGAAACTTCGTGCGCCCCTGATGTGGGCCTCACGCTCCAGCGCGTCGAGGCCGCCCTGGTACAATGGCAGGGTGGCCTGTAATGCCTCTTGGAACTGACGGCGCAAATACTCGCCAACCCCCGCTTCCCAACCGCCGGGAAAGTCGTCTGCTGGAATAATCAGATCCACGAGGACGCGTAGTGTAGCCCACTGCTGTGTTGATAGCGCATGTATGAATTGGTCTTTATTATCCATTGTTGTGTCGCCTAGCCGGTGGCAGCGATGGCCAGCACAATTGCATCATCGCCATGCATCAAACTATATCCGAACACCGCAGAGTGGGCAAACTCAGCTTACGGAGTCACGGCCGGCAACTTTTCCGCTGTATGCTATACTCGACCCAAGCAAGGCGGTTAACAATGCGCTTTATGGCCCACCTTACCTTTATCCCGGATCCGATTATCCCATCCCTTGTCCCGGCTGAACAAGCACGTATCGCAGAACTGGCCGCACAGGGAGCTATTCAGGCGCTGTACCTCGCGGCCGATAACTCGATCGGTTGGCTCCTCATGGCGGGCGAATCCCAGCAGGCGGTAGAGCAGGCCCTCAGTTCACTGCCGCTGCACCCGTACATGCAGGTCATCCTCACCGAGCTCAGTCCATATGACCCGTTCGCTGGCTCCACCGCAACATCGACCTGAGGAGATCCACTCATGGGGTCAGGCAGCACTGCATGAGATGCCCGTAACCCTCGGAGAAAATTGCTGGTTGACTCCTTGGTGACGGCATGCTAGCATGGTGCTCTTGCATTTGTTATCAGAAAGGAGGTGCAGCAATGGCAAACTCAATCTACAACGTTCCAGGGCTGTATCTCGCCACCTGTGGCGGATCTGCTCTGGTCTGAGTGCGCCTCGTAACCAGTCCTCATCGACATAGCCGAACAGCATCTCATCGCAGCGAAATTAAGGATTGCCGGCGCGCCGGAGGCGTTTAACCACGACCTTGAGAAAACTGGCTGCGTGCCGTTTCCTCACGTGCTGTCGTAACAGCCCCGCCGCGCACTGCTTCCTCGATCCGCTCACCCTAGACGCTCGGATACCGTGACGACCACGGGCGCACTCGCGCCGCGTGGTCGTTCTTTTGTGCTGGCAACTCCGGGAAGTGCCACACCTACCAAGGTAACCAAGCTATGTTGCTCAAACCCTATCGGGATCTGCTAATCCGCTACTTCATGCCACACTGGCATCGGACCGTGCTGCTCACCCTACTGTTGCTCGCAGGCACGGGCTTACAACTTGCTACGCCGCAAATTGTGCGGCACTTTATCGACACCGCCCTGGCCGGTGGGGCCACGTCGGCTTTGTTGCGCTCGACCGTGCTCTTCCTCGGTGTGGTCGTGCTGGCTCAGGCGGTCGCCGTGGTCGAAACCTATACCGCCGAGAACCTGGGCTGGTTGGCGACGAACGCACTGCGCGCCGATCTGGCTCATCACTGCCTCGATCTGCCGATGGCATTTCATAACGCCCACACGCCCGGTGAACTGATCGAGCGCATCGACGGCGATGTTAGCACCCTTGCCAACTTTTTCTCCCGCTTCGTCCTGCAACTCCTGGGCAGCGCAGTGCTGCTGCTCGGCGTGTTACTCCTGCTGTATCGCGAAGCGTGGCAGGTCGGGCTCGCCTTGACACTGGTAAGCCTCGTAGCCCTCTCTAGTTTGAATCGTGTCCGTATCGCAGGCACACGTTATGCCCGCGCCGCGCGTCAGGCCAGCGCCGATCTGTTCGGTTTCCTGGAGGAACGGCTAGCCGGTCTCGTGGATATTCAATCCTCTGGCGCGCAGGGCTATGTGCTCCAGCGCTTGCAGCCATACTTGCGGGCACTCTTCCAAAGCTCGCGGACCGCGTTCCTGATGAGCAGCGTGCTGTGGAGCGCGCCGAGCGCTATCTTCACGCTTGGCTGGGTCTTAGTGTTTGCAATGGGCGCTTCCTTTTATCGGGCCGGCACCATGAGCATTGGGACGGTGTACCTAGTGTTTCAGTACATGGCCATGCTCCGCCAGCCGCTGGAACAGTTCGCCCACGAGGCACAGGATTTCCAGTCGGCGAGTGCCTGCGTTACCCGCATTCGGGAGCTTTCCACTATGCCGACCTACCTTGACGAGGCTCCCGGCGTCTCGTTGCCCGCTGGTCCGCCGTCGGCGGAGTTCCATGATGTCTCGTTCACCTACGCAACCGGGGAGCTTCAAAGCAAGAACGCGATCAACCATATCTCCTTCCACATCCCGGCAGGCACAGTGCTGGGCGTCCTCGGTCGTACCGGTAGTGGCAAAACAACCCTATCCCGGCTACTGCTCCGACTGTACGATCCACAGGCCGGAACTATCCGCTTGGCCGGTGTCGATATCCGGCAGACCCGTCTCGCCGACCTCCACCGCTGCGTCGGCATCGTAACCCAGGAGGTACAACTGTTCCAGGCCACCATCCGCGAAAACCTCACGCTGTTTGCCCCCGGCATCGCGGATGGCCGCATCATGCAGGTGCTCGAAGACCTAGGCCTGGGCCCATGGCTCCGTTCGTTTCCCGCCGGTCTAGATACCGAGCTTAGTGCACGTGGCGGCAGCCTCTCTGCGGGACAGGCGCAATTGCTGGCATTCGCGCGGGTCTTTCTCCATAATCCCGGTCTGGTGATCCTGGACGAGGCATCCTCACGCCTCGATCCGGCCACCGAGCGGCTGATCGAACACGCCGTTGATACCTTGTTCCGGCCGCAGGGGCGGCGTCGCACGGGGATCATCATCGCCCACCGGCTGTCAACCATCGCGCGTGCCGATGATATCCTGATCCTAGAAGATGGCCAGATCGCGGAGTATGGCGCTCGCGTTGATCTGGCAGCTGATTCGCACTCCCGCTTCCACGCGCTTTTGACCGCACGCGACGCTACCTCTGAGGAGTATCTCCATGCCAACCGCTAGTTTCCCATCTGCTACAGCCGGGAGTGCCGGCCGGACACGCGCCCGGACATTGTGGTTTATGGTGTCGCTGCTCCGCTTCAGCCCCGGCCTGTTCGCCTGGTGCCTAATCTCCGCCACGGTGGTCTTCGGCCTGCCACTGGCGACCGGTCTAGTCCTGCGTGCCTTCTTCGATGCCCTCTTGGCCGGCATGTTAGTGGGACCGCATATATGGACCTTGATCGGCCTCTTCGTCGCGGTCGATGTCGCCGACATAGTGTCAGGAACGAGCCTCTCGTTCTCCTGGGGTAGTCTCTTATTTAAGAGTCTGGCACTCCTGCGGCGAAATCTGCTGCGCGAAGTCCTCAAGGGCCACGGCAGCCATGCACTGGGAGAAGCATCCGGTGGTATGCTCAGCCGTTTTCGCGACGACGCGGCGGAGGTCGTTGAATTCATTGACCGCTGGACCGATCTGTTCGGTCGAACGATCCTAGTAGCGGGCGCTATGTTCGTGATGCTGCGCATCGACGCGCGCATCACGCTGCTCGTGTTCGTGCCCCTGGCGGTCGTCATCACGCTGGTCAACCTGGCCCAGCAGCATATTATTCGCTATCGCGCGGCCAGCCAGCAGTCGCTGAGCCGCGTCACCGGCTTTCTGGGCGAACTCCTGGACGCCGTCCAGCTCCTTAAAGTCGCCTCCGCAACACCGCACGTGATCGCCCATTTTCGTCAACTCAACGATGCGCGGCGTAAAGCCGCCCTGCGGGACAGTGTCTTCTCGCAGTTGATCGGAGCGTTTAACAACAACGTCGTGAACCTGGGCACCGGCGTGATCTTGCTCCTCGCGGCCGGTTCGATGCACCGCAACACCTTTACGGTCGGCGATTTCGCACTGTTCGTCACCTATCTGGCGGCAGTTGCACAGTGGCCGCTTGAGGTCGCGGACTGGCTGACGGGTTACAAACAGGCCGGCGTGTCGATTGAACGTATGCTGGCGCTGGTGCAGGCGGGCAGCCCCGTACCGGTTGAACCATCGGTGTTGGTCACGCCGGAGCCGTTGTATCTCACCGGACCGCTGCCCAATCTGCGGCCTATACACGTGGAGCGGGCCCGACCACAGGCCGATCGCCTCCGCCTACTCGAGGTGACGGGTCTAACCTATCGCCATCCAGACGGTGGTCGTGGCATTGAGGGGATCGATCTACGCCTGCAGCAGGGGACGTGTACGGTGGTAACCGGGCGGATAGGCGCAGGTAAGACGACGCTGATCGCGGCACTGCTTGGCCTGGTGCCGCGGGCTGCCGGGGAGATCCACTGGAACGGCGTACCGGTCCAGCACCCCGCCTCATTTTTCGCCCCGCCCCACGCCGCCTTTACGCCCCAGGTGCCGCGGTTATTCAGCGAAACCCTGAAAGACAATGTCTTGCTGGGTCTGGTCGAACGTGAGGTCGATCTCGCAGGAGCGATCCGCTCTGCCGTGCTTGAGCGGGACGTAACGACGTTGGACAAAGGTTTGGAGACCGTCATCGGGCCACGCGGTGTGCGGCTTTCAGGCGGGCAGGTGCAGCGCGCTGCGGCGGCTCGCATGTTTGTGCGCGAGGCCGACCTGCTCGTCTTCGACGATCTCTCCAGTGCGTTAGATGCCGAGACCGAGCAACTGCTGTGGGAACGTCTCCGCCCCGACCGCACCTACCTGATCGTCTCGCATCGTCGCGCAGCCTTGCGCCGGGCCGATCATATCATCGTCCTCAAGGACGGCAAAGTCGAGGCCGAGGGCACGCTTGACGTCCTGCTTAACACCTGCGAGGAAATGCGGCGGCTGTGGGAGGGCGACCTCACGCCGGTTCCATAGCTCTCCTAAAATGGACACTTGCTCCACCCCGCCAAGGCGTAGCAGGTGTCCCCATCATTGCGAGCATGTGCGTCAAGCCTGGCGCGCAGCCTGGATCAACTCGCTGATGCCAAATGTGTTGTCGTGCATCAAGGCAGGAAACGGCTTCCAGCCCGGGGCCTGCTGCAGATACGAGTGCGAATCGCCAAAAAGTAAACCGACAAACACCTCCCCCACAATGCGACCGCCCACCGCACCGAGACGCAGTGTCGTGTCGTTGTCTTTGAAGGCTTGCTGAGCCTCCGCCAAAATGTAATACCAGAGCGGTGCGTTATCAGCGAACGCAGGCGCTATGTCGACCAGCCGCCGGTTCTGAGCATTCTCCTGTTCCGTTGCCTTACCAACTCGTAGCTGGTCATCATCAATGGGCGTCACCCCCATGGCGCGGGCTACGGCCTGGCCAGATGGTAAGCTCATACTCAATCCGCGTAGCAGATTCCGTCCGGCGAGAGCGTGTTCGCCGTGTGCTACGCTTAATGGCAGATGGCCGAGCGGATTAACTAGCGAACTATCAATTTTGTAGGATCGCTGCAAGCGGTCCCGGCCCAGGACGGGCGGGTCGTCATCGATCTTGAAGAACAAATTCCAGTCAACGGCCCAGTTGTTCGGGAAAACACGGAAGCCAACGAGACTTGCTGCCGCCTTCTGCGCGTCCATCTCAGCAAAGATCATCTGACGCCCCGCCAGGGTTGTGTTTAGCCGGTAAATGGGGCGTACCATGGAGTGACCGAAGCGATAGGCCGCGACGCTGAACTCGATCGGGATGAACGGCGCCTCTTTCCAGTTGAAGAAGTGCAGGTTGGGCTTGAATGCCATTACCGCCTGCTCTGCCACCTGCGGCAGGATCTCATTGACCATCTCTTGGCCGATGATGGTTGGCAGAAAGTCGTGGAGCACGGCCCATTGGTAGTGGAAGCGAACCTCCCGTTGCACCCGTTCAAAAGTAGGCAGTGCACCGTACCGCTCCGTAAGCAGGTCAGCGACCCGATTATGAAAGCGCAGGATCGTCGCCTGAAGCTGCGACACAATCACATTCTCGTCGTTACGCGGATCGCCAATCAAGGCCCGGGCGGGTTTCCCACTCGTTGCATGATCTGGATCGGGCGTATTCCGTGGCACATCCCGTGTGTGTGAATCGTGCGCGCTCCCCGTCAACGCTCGGCCAAGCAGCATATGCACACCATCATCGGCGTACAAGTACGGCTGGTCGTCGGGGCCACGCCCGTAGATATTGTCGAGATCGAAGCGCGGTGTGCGGAAATCGGTTAGACCGTCTGGATCATTCTGGCGTTGCAGGCTGCTGGCCGGATCGAAGGTCAAATCATGGTCGATGAACTGACCAAAATAGGTATAACCGGCACTAATGCCTGGGTTCTCTTCATCGTCGCGCTCGTCCTCAGGCGTCGGATGATCCTCTGCAGGCGCAGTCATCGCGGCCGCCAAAGCCTTGAGATCATTGGGGTGATGAAAGGCGGCCGGCAAGGTCCGGAACATCCGCCCAAAGCGGCCTTCGAACAGCGACGACTGCCGCGACAAACTCTCGCCACGCGTGCCAGTCCCGTGGGGCCGCCGTGCGGCTGAGGCATAGTGCGAGCCTGACGCCGTCGGCCGGGGAGTCGGGGTCGTCGTCGGCGTTACCGGCCCTGTATCCGCTTGCAGATTCCCGTTCGTCGCACTTCGGTCATGTATCACAGCTGTCATGTACATCGTCCTTTCTTTAAAACTGCTGATTTAATAAATGCGGGTATGCAAAAAATGTCGCGCATGCACTCGGCATGGACCCCTTATAATTGCCTAAATTGATCATGCAGTTGCTCGTGCTCCTGAGGTGAAAACATATGCGTAGAATGAAACGATGCTTCGTCATCTTGGCTTGTATCGTCCTGACCATCGTCGTACTAAGCTGTGGGCTCTTAGCGCGCAGACGTGCCCTACGGCAGCAAAGCATCGCGCACCCCGCGCCTGCTACGCAAAGCGGCGTTCATACCCTCCAACACGGCAGTTACCTGCGGACGTACTATCTGCATGTGCCGCCGTCGCTCCCCACGAACCGGTCAGTTCCACTCGTGCTCGCCTTCCACGGCGGTGGTGGCCAGGGCAAATCGACGGAAGGCTTGACCGGCTTCAGCAAAATTGCAGATCAACAGGGTTTTATCGTGGTCTATCCCGATGGCGTGAACCGCCAGTGGCGTGATCAGCGCGAGTCGACGGCGGTAGATAAGGCGGTGGATGATGTCGGCTTTGCGTCGGCGCTTATTGATCAGCTTTCGCAAACATTTCAGATCGATCCGAATCGGATCTACTCCACCGGCATATCAAATGGCGCCGGCTTCTCCTATCGGCTAGCCTGCGAACTATCGGGCAAAATTGCGGCAATCGGACCCGTGGCCGGGGCGATGGGAGTCCAGGCAGCAAGCTTATGCAAGCCCACCCACCCCGTCGCTGTCATCGATTTTCATGGCACCGCCGATCCGATCATCCACTACACCGGTGGGGTCGTAACCGTCGGAAAAAATGCATCACTGCTCTTGTCGACGCCCGACACCGTTGCGCGCTGGCGACAGATCGACGGCTGTCCGCCGCCCGGATCAGCACAAGGCCTGCCGCGCAGTAATACCTCCGACACGACAACGGTGGACCGACAACTCACCGGGCCCTGCGCGAGCGGGACGGCTGTGGATGCGTATACCATTAATGGTGGCGGCCATACCTGGCCGGGCGGACCCCAGTATTTGCCGACCTTTGTCGTCGGCAAAGTGAGCCACCAGCTTATAGCTACCGATCTCATTTGGGACTTTTTCGTTCGCCATCCCAAACAGTAGGCACCGATAAAAATTATGGAGCTACACGCCCCGTCGCAATCCATGTCGCCCGGTCGGGTCGGCCATGGGCTCGGGCTACGTCTGCCGCAACGTCCCAGGGATAGGGGAGCGCAACATGCTCCACACGCCAGCTGCCGGCCACGGCCTGCACAATTGCGTAGCGGGCGTGGGGGCTGCCTGCCTCCATCACATGGGGTAGGGGGAGGTCGTCGTCATAGGCTGGAATGCCAACGCTCCCAGGATTAACGACCACCTGACCTGACGGTAGCCATACCGTACGAGGTACATTGCTATGGGCACAGAGAATTAGCGACTGTGTAACACCGGCGAGCAAGTTGACAATGTCTTCCGTTTGCCGCAACTGCACGCCGTGAGGGGTGACCGCTTCGAGAAGATATGTGCTGTCAGAGTGCGGAGTGCCATGGCAGCAGAAGATGTCCCCGAGGCTGCGTGTTGGCGGTTGCAGACGCAACCAGTGCAACTGGGCCGGGGATAAGGTGGCCATAACAAAGTCGTGATCGACCGTGCCACACACCTCCGGCGGAGGATCATAGACAATATGGTCCTGATTGCCACAGAGGCTTGGAATACCCGCGTCCATGAGGCGTTGGACGGTGCCCGCCGGGTCGAGCGAGCCGTAGACACTATCGCCCAAATCAACGATCTGCCTGATGCCACGCTGTTGAATGTCGCTGAGCACAGCATCCAGCGCCCAGCTGTTCCCATGAATATCGGCCAGGACTGCTAGCGGTTGGGTATATTGCGAATCAGCCATTTGCTCCCTTACGTCACTACTCGCTGCGGGGTGGGCCTTGCAGCATGCGACGGTAGACGTGCTCAAGGCCCTCGGGGGTAGCCGGTTGGCTCCACATCGCCTCAAGCCACCAGGTTACGCCGGCGTCGGCCCACTGACGAATGATAGCTGCGGCTGCGGCGGGATCATCGCCCGGTGTTTCGCCCTCCATAATAATGTCGAAGGGCGTGGTAGCGGTACGCTCTGTCGCCACAAAGGCCGCGATGGCGCGAATGTCAGCGGGTGTCGTTGCTTGCCACTGGCCAGCATCGTCCATAACTGCCGGCAGAATGCCATCATAGCGCACGACACGACTCATCGATTTCATGCGTGGCCAGGCACCGACGACCCAGATGGGAATCCGTGGCTGCTGGAGCGGTGGCGGCGGCGGATAGAAGGCGGTGGGCGTGATCGTGTAGTGCTTGCCCGCATAGCTAAAGGGCTGCCCATGCCATAAGCCGGTCAAAATATCGAGCCCTTCGTCTAACAACTCCGCACGGATTTTACGGTCCGTTTGTTCGCCAAAGGCCTCGAAGCCGGTATCGATGGCCCCCAGTCCGACTGCCAGGGTCACGCGCCCTTTTGATAGGTGATCCAACGTCACCGTTTCGCTGGCCAGCTTCCAGGGCCGCATGCGTGACAGCGGCGTTAGGTCGGTACCCAGGCGGATGCGCTCGGTCCGCATAGCTGCGGCCGTAAGCGAGATCCAGGCATCAATACCCCATACCGTCTCGGCCAGGAAAAAGCCATCCCAGCCCGCCGCTTCTGCGTCGTGAGCAAAATCGGCGGCCGTGCGGGCATCACCACTCGGGAGCACAAAACCATACTGCATATGTACTGCCTCCCACGTTTCGTATATTTTGCTATGAATAATAGCAGCACTGCGTGACAGCTACGGTCACAACGTATGAGACAGTAGCTGTCACGCTGCCGTGCTATAACAGGGCAAAGACAAGGAGTGCGCAATGTTGCATATTACAAATGGGGATGCGGCGGTCAGCCGGATTCGGGCTACAGGGCTAGAGGGTGAATGCTTGGCATGGCGGGATGTGTTGCATGAAGGACCGGTGCCGGCCGGTTTATCGCTTGAGCAACTACGACCGCTCCGCGCCTGTTTCATCGCTGATCAGGGTTGGGCGGATGATGAACTGATCGTCCTTGCGGAGTTCGCACAGCGTGACGCAGTGTTGGAAGGGTGCCAGGGCTATGACGAAGTCGTGCTGTGGTTCGAGCACGATCTGTATGATCAGCTCCAGCTGATCCAGATTCTTGACTGGCTGGCACAGTACCATTGCGGTGGAGCAGAGCTAAGCGTTGTGATCACCGCTCGCTACCTGGGAACGCTGGGGCCAGCAGAGATGAACGATCTGTTCCATAAGCGCCAGGCGGTCACAGGCGCGCAACTGAGGCTGGCCCAAACGGCCTGGGCGGCGTTTCGCTCTCCGGAGCCGCGCGATGTTGAGGGCTGGCTGCAAGCTGATACCGCCGCGTTGCCGTTTCTCGCTGCGGCGTTGCACCGCCACCTTGAGCAGTTTCCGGCAGTTGGGGATGGGCTATCACGCTCGGAAGTACAAGCACTCAGGGTGCTTGCCCAGGGACCACAGATCGTACGCGATGCATATGTCGCTGCGCATGCAGCACAAGAAGAACCAATCTTTCTGGGCGATACGATCTTCGCCTCGTATCTCGAAAGCCTCAGCCAAGGTGCGCAGCCGCTCGTGCTCTTGGCCGACGGTCAGCCGATCCGGCTGCCACGCCCCGGACGTGGTACACCTGCATTCTGGGATGCGACCGTCGCGCTCACCCGCGCCGGGCAGGCGGTCCTGACAGGCCAAGCCGATTGGATTGCGCTTGCCGGCATCGACCGCTGGCTCGGTGGTGTACATCTTCAAATGAGTGGAGTGATCTGGCGTTGGGATCGAGCGGTGGGCCGGCTAAAGATGGAGCAAAGATAAGGGGCATAACAAATATCCCACCTTTTTGGACTCATTCTTGCTTTTGGCCAAGTTGTTATGAGCAGGCGAGAACGTATATACGGAGGCCGAGGCGGCGGGGCAGACGGGCGGCTTGTCCCACGATGGTTCAGGGCGACCTGCGCTGTCGTAGGCGCGTTGCGAAAATTGGCGCGTCCCGGTATACTTCCCTGCAACCGAAACAGTCTCATACGTTGGCCTTCAGAGATTAATTCGGTGCCCTACCACACCTACCACTTCACGAATAAATCTACTTGCGCTGTTAAGTGGAACACTTTTGCATAAAAGGGGAATCTTGAGCATGGCGTCGATCAGTCGGCCTATCTACCATCCGCCGGTCGTGGGAACAATGTGGTCATCACGGTTGCGCCTACAATACGGAGCGCTGTTTTTGGTGCTCCTAATGCTGCTGCTCGCATGGCCGCTAGCCATGGCCACTCATCCCCTTCTCGCCGCCCATCCGATCACGCCGTCTTCCGGCCTAAGCGCGGCAGTGCAGACCCCGCCCAGCTTACATGCAGCGCATGTGAGCGGCGCACCACTCGCTTCTTCCGTGACATGGACAGCGACCGGGTCGCTCACGACTGCTCGCAACCAACAGACTGCCACACTGCTACCAAACGGCAAGGTACTCGTCGCCGGGGGCTATAATGCCGGGCCGCTCGCGAGCGCGGAACTGTACGATCCTACGAGCGGCACCTGGACTGCTACCGGTTCGATGACGGCTGCGCGTTACTACCATACGGCGACGCTGCTGCCGAACGGCAAGGTGCTCGTGGCCGGTGGCTATAATGATAATGTTTATTTGGCGAGCGCGGAATTGTATGATCCCGCGAGCGGTACCTGGACTGCTAGCGGGACAATGACGACCGGACGCGCATTTGCAACGGCGACGCTGTTGCAGACCGGCAAGGTACTCGTCGCCGCGGGCTTGAACCAGGGGTCGCTTGCGAGCGCGGAACTGTATGATCCGACGAGCGGCATCTGGACGACCACCGGAGCACTAGCTGTCCCCCGCTATTACCATACGGCGACGCTGCTGACAAACGGCAAGGTGCTTGTCGC
>JBBRHB010000041.1:0-14880 GCA_038223355.1 Chloroflexales bacterium | reverse complement strand
TACAACGGGATCACAGCCATTGGTTAGGTAACTGGCATTGGCATTTCCGGCTGCAAGCACGTAAATGCCAATGCTCGAATCATCTGCTCGGGGAGAACTATGCCAGGCTGCAAACACGAGGTGCCCGCTTGGCAGGAGATGTGTTGCGAGCAGTGGTGATGCAGTAGCTATAGTCGAAGTTGCTGAAGACAGCTCCGAAGTAGGCGATGGAGTGGGGGTTCCGCCGTCTGATGGCATCCTGGCGATCCAAAGGACCGCCAGCAGCAGTACGGCGGCACCAATTACCACTAAGCTCTGACCGCGTCGGGCTATCATTTAGCGTGCATGGGTATGAGCGACGCTGCCTAGTCTAACAATGGGCGAGTCGACGCGCCTCATAGTGATGTCAACCGCGTGCGGGCTCTGCCATCTCGGCACGCGCCTTCGCGACCAGGGCCGGCAAATGGCTCTCATGGTCCATCGGCTGGCGGAGGTGTCGCAGCCGCTCCGGAGAGGCAGTCTTGCGCATGATGTCAGAATGGACCTGTTCCTTCCAGAAGCGTGCTCCCCCGGCAATGAAGTTTTCCAAATCCGCAATCTCTTCAGGGGTTGTGGCTTGGGTTGATAAGTTGAGGGTAAACATGCGTCGGCGAGCGCTGCCGCCAAATGAAGCATGCATGATGTTGTGGTTGAAGGCGACCACGTCGCCGGGCTGCGATTCGAGTGCCATGGCCGGAACATCGCGCTGCTCAACGTCCCATAGTTCAGAGGCACTACGGGCGTTAAGACCGCCCCACTGCTTTTCTTTTAGGTAAACCTGCTGTGAGCCCGGTAGCACACGGAGCGCACCGGTCTCGCGCGTTACCGGGTCCAGGTAGAGGGCAATTTTGAGAAACGTGCCAACTTTGTGAAAGCCATCGCTGTGCCACTGCGTGTCACCGGTATAGTAGTTGCCGTCGCCGCCGAGATAGTTGAAGTCATCACCGAGCAGACCGGCAGCGATACCATGAATGCCGGGATGGTCTAGCAAGGTACAAAAACGCTCGCGCTGATCAATGAACGGCACGATTACGGTGCGCTTGTTCGGATCATGCACGACACCACGATCAGAAAAAACCCCTTCGAATTCGCCAGTGATCCAATCGATGTCATCTTTGACGAGGCCGGGTAAAATCAGATAGCCGAAGGTTTGGAAAAAGCGTTTCTGCTGTTCGGTCAGTTCCATGGTTCCCTCCACATAATGAATTGAGCGTGCTAAACAAATGTGATAACAGCCTAACTGGCCGCCGGTTTTAATCTTTCGAGCGTGCCTACCAGCGGTACACGTACTTCGCCGGTGCCCCCTAGGCGCTAGTAAGTCTGCTTAAACAAAGCCGGATCGAGTGTGGCACCGGGGCCGTAATGCTGTGGGGCCCACATACCAAAGTGGTTCGGATAGATGAGTCGTGGCCCGAGTTGCCAGGCCAATAGTGCCGCCTCGTGTGCGTTCATACAGCCGCCACTGCCATTCATGCAGATCATTGCTACGTCGGGTCGAAGGTTGGCCACAGGGCGGAGGCGGGCATCGTACTCGGTATCGCCGGAGTGATACATGCGGAGGCCACCAATGTCGAGTAAGAGGCCGAGCGCATCTTCTGCTAGGAAGCCTGCGACCTCGTGGCGCGCGAAAAGCCCGGTGACTTTGATATCGCGCACTTCTAGGGTCTGACCATGCCGGAGCGTGATGACACGCTCGGCAGCAATCCCACGCCCAGTGATGCGGGCCGCGACTGAGTGTGGCCCGACGAAGAGGGTGGGGGTATGGGCTGCCAAGGCACCGATTGAGCCAATATCGAAATGATCCTCATGCCAATGCGTTGTGAAAACAACATCTGGCCGGGCCGTCCCCGGATCGAGGATTTGTGGGACGATTCGTGGTTGACCATACAGCTCCTCAACGATGTTCGAGAGGTACGGATCGATCAGGGCGACTGTACCGGCCGGCGTCTTCAGTGCATAGCCGGCTTGACCGAGCCACCAGAGCCCAACCGTGCCCTCAGACACTGGCGTCGCGTCGATCTCGGTACGCAGCGTACTCATGCCGTTCCTCCTATGCTAGTTCGTACAATACTCGTGGAAACGTTGGCGAACCTCTGCGGCACTCGTAGCTTGGCCTAAATGTAGGCCGAGTGACCACTCGACGCTGCTCCACCGGTCGAGCGTAGCGTGTGACCCAACCTTGGTGGCATCATCAAGCCGGTCGGGCCAACCCGTACAGGGCTCGATCGCAACCCAACAACCTTTTGCTCCGGTGGGCGGCCAGCCACCGTGATTGATACAAACGCCTACGAACGGGATCTCGTCTGGACTGAGCGTAAAGCCCACATATTCCTGGTTCCGGGGGTTCCATAAGGCGCACCAGCCCTCCGCAGGTGTGTCCGCATAGATTTTGTCGTTGGCGTCGAGATCGGGCGAAGCGATAAGGCTGTAGTCGACCTGACCGCCCGACGGTCCAGGCAGCCAAGGCCAGGTGTACTGAGCGTGGATCGCGCCACCAACCCGATGCCCCATGACGTGAGATAGGCGCATCTGGGGTGTGCAAGGCAATAGCACCTGCATACCTGGCTCGGCTTGGAAGAGCGGATGAGCCGACCAGAGCGACTTAAACGGAAAGGGCGAAAGGTTGGTGAGGCGATAGTGAAGTGTAAAGCCACCAGCAGCCGTATGGGCCAAGCTGATCCACTTCTCAAAATGGTAGGGAAAGCGCACACCATAGGCGTGTAGGTAGAGCGCCTGATCATCCGTCAATTCATAGCGCCAAGGCGTGCACCATAACTCACCATGATCGGGCACCGGGATGTCGGTCCATGGTGCATCGGGATAGGGTGCCGCAGCAATAGTTGGGAAGCACTCGTCGAAGCCACTCGCATCATAGTGGCCGAAGTCGTCGCCATAGGTTGGCTGCCCGTAGGGGCGGGTCGGATCTTGCCACAGAAGTTCGGTCGTGGTCGCTTTGGAGCGGAGCGAGATGATCTTGCCACCAAGTTCAGGCAAGATGATCAGCATAGCAGAATCGTCCTCGAGCTTGAGAGCCGACCATACTCCAAGATGAGTCGTGCTGGCAGTCATGCGACAGCCTCAAAGAGTAATAATTCCGAGGTAAGCGGACTAACAAGCGGGATGGCGAGTCCATCCCGCTGGAGCAGGAGACCACTCATCTTGACTGTTTCACCGCTTGTGTCAAACGTGACACGATACTGCTTGCCTCGGTCAAGACCACGTGGGTAGAAAAGGTATGGGGATGCGCTGGAGCCGGTCAGTCTGAATACGGCTGCAAGGCCGCGACTGGCGTCTGGAGCGGTGTATTCGAGCACGCAATAACCGTGTGCAGGTGCGGTAGCAAGCACCGGCGTGTGATGAAACACGCGGCAGGTGGATAGGAGTGGGCGGATGAACTCTTTGTAGAGGCGAATGGTATGCTCAACGCGGGCCCGATATGCTGGTACTAGCGCGTCGAGCATGGGCCCGATCCCGATAAAGACCGGATGACCGAGGAAGGCAACGCGGAGCTGAAAATCCAGGTCACCATAAAGGTATTCGTCGGGGTTCATGACGCCAGCGATACGGTTACACATTTCGGGAGGGAGTGCCAGCGTTAACCCGTTCAACACTGTCAGACCGCGCGGTGCTTGGGCCCAATCTGAAGTCCAAGTCGTATGAAAACGACTGGCCATACCGAGATCAGTACGGCCGCCACCGGAAGAGCAGTTCTCCAGAAGCAGATGGGGGAAGCGTGTTCTGATGCGCTCAAAGATGCCGTAGAGCGCCTCGTAGTGACGCCACAAGCTATTCTCTAGATAGCCATCGCGCAGCTGTTCGCCACCCAGCCAGACATCGACGTTGTAGTCGAGGCGGAAAAGATCGAGGTCATACCGGCCAATGACCTGGACGATTTGGGCCTCCACCCAGGTGGCGACTTCGGGCTTCGTCAGGTCAAGCGCGTAGTGGCCTCCTTCGGCCGTCACGCTGCCAACTGGCTGACCATCACGCTGGAGAACCCAGTCCGGATGCTCGGCGTAGAGTTGGCTGTGGTTCCCGATGCACTCGGGTTCCATCCATAAGCCAAAGAGCAAGTTTTTTTCACGAACATAGGCCCGGATTTCTTCGATGCCGCCCGGCATCCAGCTTCCCGGCTCCCAGTCGCCCACGGTCCAATACCAGAGACCAGGTGCCGTGCCATACCAGCCGGCATCGAGAATATAAAGTTCGCAGCCAACCGCAGCGGCAATATCGATGTCATGCTTGAGAAACTCCGGCTCGACACGGTCAGCAACATAGCCCCAATGGTTTGCTTCCACGCGCTGTGCGCGGTCGGTGGGTTGGGGTGCCAGCACGGATTGGCGTAGATGCGTATGGTGCGCTTGTACGGCACCATCTAAATCGGCATGCATGATTCCAAGGTGCACCGCCGGGGTGCAGACGACTTCGCCGGGAGCAATAATGCGTTGAGGAGCGGCTGCCTGCGGACCAATTTCGACGAAGAGCAATGCTTCGTCGCTGGGTGAAGGCTGTTCGCAGCGCAGGTTATAGGCCCAGTTGCCTGACCAAGCTAGGTCAGCGATGGCAATTTCGCCACTGGCCTCATTCCGCAGGAAACACGATGGGCGGCTGTGGCCTGAGCGACCGCGCACTCCTTCGAGGCGGGTACCGCCCGGCCGTAGCTCTTGCCAGCCGAAAGCGCCTTCGTAACCCCAAATGGCGCTCTGGTAGCAGCCCAAGCTCCAGAGTGCGGCCCCTGCCGGTAAGAGCTCGTTGGGTTGGCCGACACGCCAAAGTAAGCCGGCAAAAGGCGCGCAGGCCGCGAGCGCAGCGGGTTGTGCAGCCGTGTTGGTGATCTCCAGCCAGCGCTGGAAAATCGCAGATCCATCGAGTAGGGTATTAATTGTCAGGGCCACTGAGCGAATGGTATGACGAAGGTGGACAGATACGCGCCGGCCGAAGGGTAGCTCCTCAATCTCGGCACCTTCCCACTTCCAATGACCGGATAACGATTGTCCATCCAGGTTGAGGACAAAGGCATCCAGGGGATAGTGAGCGAGGCGAGCAAGGTCGGGGACGATGTCTTTTTCGGGTCGGATGACGCCGGTAGCTGACCAGTAGCGGCCGATCCAATGGCCTGCAACAAGAGCTTCGTCATAGATCGTTAAACCGGAGACATAGCGTACACCCGGCTCGTCACCAGTACGAATAGCCGCGAACGCTGCTTGACCAAGTCTCGCGAAGCCAGTACCCGGCATCCCCGCCTCCTTGCGTCGCCGCTGTCCTCATAGCCTCCGTGGGGACAGGGCTGGATAGTCAAACGTTGACAGCACATGAGATGAATACGATACTTTGTTAACAATCATAATGTTAACAAATTTGTGTGATATTGTCAATCTTGTGTTGTGCACGTCCTCTCCGAGCTTTACACTAATGTTCCTTGGACCACTACGCCGTCCTGGAGGCTGAGTGAACGATTGGCGTAGTCACGAACGCTGAGGTCATGGGTGGCGGCGACAATGGCTACGCCCGAGGACGCAGCAATATTCGCCAGAAGCTGCCAGATACTGGCAGCGGTCGTGGTGTCCAAGCTGCCGGTCGGCTCATCGGCGAGGATCAGACGTGGTTCGCCGGCCAGGGCACGGGCGATAGCAACGCGCTGCTGCTGACCGCCGGAAAGCTCGTAGACACGGTGGGCGGCGCGATCGGCGACGTCAACGAGTTGGAGTGCTGCGAGGGCGCGGTGTTGGCGGCGAGACCAGCGCCAGCCCATTAGGTGCAACGGCAGCTCAACGTTTTCGAGGGCGGAGAGCGTTGGGATCAGGCCGTATGATTGGAAGATGAAGCCAAGTTGTTCACGGCGCAGCCGGGTCATTTGCCGGTCGCTATAGGTCGCGAGGTCAGTGTCTCCAATACGAACGCTGCCGGCGGTCGGCCGGTCAAGACCGCCGAGTAGGTTCAGTAAAGTCGTTTTGCCGGAACCAGAGCGGCCTGTGAGTGCTACGAATTCACCGGCTGCGACCGCTAGATCGACACCGGCGATCGCGTTAACGTTGCCGTCGCCCGACGGATACGAGCGCCATAGCGCGCGGGCCTCAAGCACCGGATTCGGCACGTGTCGTTCCTTCCCCGCCAGCGGTGCGGATGATTACGCCATCGGCTACACGTTCGATTGTGACGCGACTGCGCATACCAAGCTCCTCAACAACATCTGCAGGGAGCTGGAGACGTCCCGCCGCATCCAAGACGGTGTACTCAATGTGTGTGGTTACATCCGGTGCATCGCCCTCGGCATCAATGCGGCGTACAGTTTCGGTACTCGTGCGACCATCACGGATACCGACGACGCGAGCGACATGCTCTTTGACTGATGGGTCGTGGCTCACAATGACAACGGTCTTGCCAAGTTCAGCTGTGAGGCGTGCGAAAAGGTCGAAGATATGGGCGGCAGTACGCACATCAAGTTCACCGGTGGGCTCGTCGGCTAAGATCAGCGGCGGGTCATTGGCAAGAGCAATCGCCAACGCGAGCCGTTGTTGCTCGCCGCCCGAAAGTGCGGTTAAACGGTGGCTAGCGCGCTGGCTGAGGCCAACGATGTCTAGTAGCTCACGGGCCCGCGTGCGCCGGAAGCGCGGGCCAACACCGGCGACCAACATGGGTAGCTCGACGTTTTTGAGCGCACTCAAATAGGGCAGCAAGTTGCGACCGGTCTGCTGCCAGACGAAGCCGGTCGTATGTCGGGTGTAGCGCATCAAACCAGGATCGTTGAGTGCTAGCAGATCTTGGCCGGCGACTGATACTTTGCCCGCTGAAGGGCGATCCAGGCCGCCAAGGATCTGTAGTAACGTTGACTTGCCACTGCCGCTCTTGCCGACGATGCCAACAAGTTCGCCTTGGGCAATCTCCAAATCAAGGCCTTGGAGGGCGACGACCTCGATATCGGCCAGCTTATAAATCTTTACAAGGTTATCGCAGAGGATAAAAGGCAGCGTTGCGTTCATCCGAGTTCCTGACCCAGCTTGATTGCTTCATGAATACGCAGCCGCCGCAGCAGAAATAGTGTCGCTATAAGTGTCACAAGTAACATGCTGCCGAGGATTAGTAGCAGGCGACCGATTTCGGTCCAAGCAATGACGACAATGAAGGGTGGCGTGCGGGCTTCGATGGTATTGCCAAGTTGGTAGAAAGGGACGAAGAGCCGAGCAGCTGCGACGCCCAGAGCAGTTCCGACAACAGCACTCGCCAAAATTAGAAAGCAGAGTTCGAAGGCCAGCAGCCAGCCAAGCTGGAGCAGCGATAAGCCGGCCGCGCGCAATACGCCGATCTCGACCATGCGGCGGCGGAACGAGAAGAGGCTGTAGAGGAGTAACGCGAGCATCGTCAGACCGGCCGAGGCGACAAAGCCTAGTGATAGCAGCCCAACGAAACCTGTGCGCTCGGGTCGTGCCTGGGCAGCTGAGACGAGCGCGCGAGCATCTTGTACATTGTCGATGTCGAAGCCAGTGTTCTTAAGGGCTGCCACAACATCATCTGGTGCGGTGCCGGGCGCTAGCTGGATTAGGACATCGACGTGTGCAGGATCATCAAGCAGCGTTACATAATCAAAGTTACCAATAAAGGTATATGTACCGGCCTTTTGATATACGGTGGGGAAATTATCTACAACGGCACGGATGATGAATTGGCGCTCCGTGCTTTGACCCGGCGAACTGGCGACGGCCAGGGTAAGTGGATCACCAAGGTTAAGGCGCGACGCTTGGAGAAATGAACGGTTGACAATAATGGCCTGAGGCTCGGCCGCGAGCACATTCATCAGGCGTCCAAGTGAATCGCCACGGCCGGCGAGATCCGTACGCCACCAACCTGCCTGTGCGAAGCCAGCACGGTCAAGCGCAATCAGTGTGCCCTGCGCTGTCGTGCCGCTGCCGACGGTGACACTAACATCATTGTGGAGCATACGGCTCCAGGCGCGCACCCCGGCAATCTTGCCGTATTCCCATGGTGGTAACGAGGTCCAACGGGCTTCGGCACGCGACTGCTGGGCATGGTCGGTGACGCTAAATGCACCACCCGTAGCGAAGAGGATGCGGTCGACATCGTTGCGGTCGAGGGTGGTTGCCATCGAGGCGCTGAAAGAACCAAGTGCGAGGGTGAGGACCGTCAAGAGGACGATACTGCGGCTTTTATCCGGTGAGCGATGGAGATGCCGTAGCGCAAGCAAGGTCGTGGCACCGAGGGAGCGACGACCCAGCCAGGCCAATAGGCCGGCGACGGTGGAGAAGCAGCGCGCGGCGACGAGTGAACAGCCGAACAGTGCGGTAGCCGGTAACAGTAAGCTGAGAGGATTGCTGAAAGGATCGGCGTTGGCTGCGCCCAAGGCGACGAGCGATCCTTGCCTGCGCAGCACATAATAGCCATAGGTTGCGGCCAAAAGAATCAAAATATCGAGATATAGGCGCTGCCAAAGTGGTCGTCGGATCGACCGCACGATTTGCTGCTGGTAGGAGACGAGGGTTTGTTGCGCCGCGACGACAACGGGCAGGAGGCCAAGCAGCAGCGTTGCCAACAGTACGCCGAGCGCCAACTGACCGGTCGCAATGGTCATGGTGATTGGTAGGGTGTTAGCGGCACCAAAGCGCAAAAATGCCTGGGTGCGCCCGATCAGCAACGCTGCACCGAAGGCCGCAAAAGGACCGAGCACGAGCGGCAGCACATCGACCAGAGCGCCTTCGACGAAGTAGGCCGCAACGATCTGGCTACGGCTGGCACCCCGACCTTTGAGTACTGCGATCTCCGCACGCTGTCGTTCAGCGAACAGGCTACCGGTCGAAATGATATAGAGCAGCACGATGAGCAGGGTTGGAATACTGAAGATATAGAGCAGTGTGCGGAGCGTGACGGCACGTTGCTGAAAGTCGGCCAGGTATTGATCTGGGGACTCGATATCAACCCGCCCGCCGAGCAGACGTGCCGCTCGAGCTGGGAGTTCGCTAAATGCGCCACGAGCCTGAGCCGCGTTGCTGGTAGTAACGGCTTGGCGGGGGAACTGAGTATACCAGAGCAGGCTAAACCAGGCCGAGGTGCTAAGTTGGGGAGCAACGGCGGAAATGAAGGTCGCGCGGGGTAGAATGAAAACATCGTCGTAGGCGAAGGGCTGCAGCGGCCAGTGCGACAAATCTGCAGCGCTAACCGTGCCTCCCTTAGGTCGCCAAACCCCACTTATACTTATTGAAAGCTGCGGATCACCTAATTCTGCACTACCGTGGACGATCAACCGGTCTCCAGTGCGCAAGCCATATTTATTGACGAAGGTCTGGCTGACAAGTACCTCAAGTGGCTGCCCGGCTCCACGAGCTGCAGGCTGTTGCCCCTCAACCAGTTCAATGCGGTTGGCTAAAGAGTCGTCGAAGCCCAGTGCAGCATAGGCGATGGCGTCGGGGCCTAGGTCGCCCGCAAGGTTGGCAGCGGTTAGCCGCAGCTTGTCACTGTACACAAAGGCTTGTACGGGGGTGGTGGGTAGACCGGTCACCGCGCCCACGTCACGGGTGATATAGCTGTCAGCTGCTGCGAAGCCGTCACTTGTCACAGGGCCGTACAGCGAGCTGAAGTGCTTAAGCAGCAGACTGTTGCGTTGGCGTTGCTCAGTCGCTGGGGTCAGTAAGGCCTGTTGTAAGAGGTGACTGTTGACACCATCCGAATAGAGTGGAACGACCAGGAAGAGCATCAACGCCAAGAGATGGCCAGCGGCAATGAAGGCCACCAGTGTCAGGTGGTGGCCAATGCGCTCGAACGGAAGTGAGGCCACGATACGTGCTGCGGCGAGCCGCCGCCGGAGCGTAGCAAGGCGCCCGACAGGTACATCTGTGCTCGGTAGTGCAGGGCGACGTTTCGCGTTAGTGCTCACTAACGTGCTGTCCTGCTTGAAGACCCACTTTGATCTCGACGATGCCGTCGGTCTCAATTCCAGTCTCGACAAAAACGCGCCGTAGATCGCCGTTTTCGACGAGCAAGACGTAGCGCCGATCACCGATAGTCTTGATTGTGGCAGATGGCAGTGTGAGTACTTGGGTAGCACGGCCTAAGACTGCGACTGCCTTGAAGGTATCGCCAAGCTTGAGTTTTGTTTGGGGTGCCGAGGCGCTTGTAGCAGGTTCTACAATCAAGGCGTTGGGGTTGTCGCCACCGGCCTTGCCGGTTACCTTGCCTTTAAAGATCAGCGTGTCGGTAGAGAAATCCCGAAATTCGATCTCCTGCCCTTCGCTAACACGTGCACTTTGGGTGCCACTGAACTCAGCCTGGACAATCAGTTGCTCGGAGCCGACGATTGTGGCGATCGGCTTGTAGGCAGTTATCTCACCCCCGGGTTTAGCGCTGATCTGGGTGACACGCCCGTTATAGGGCGCAGTTACCAATAAATCTTTCTGCTCGGTCTGCAGTCGCTGAAGTGCCAGACGGCTTCGGTCGGTTTCTTTGTCGGCAATGTCAATGTCGAGTTGCGGCGATTTTTTGTCGCGCGCACTGCGGGCACGAAGTTCAGCGAGCTGGACATCGATCTGGGCAAGGCCAATTTGATATTCTAGATCGGTCTGCTCAAGGCGAGCAAGGATTTGGCCTTGTTTCACCTCGTCACCTATGGCAACGTCAATGCTGTTAATGCGGCCATCACGCCGGAAGAAAAGGTCGTCGGTGAGCTTGGGCACAATGGTAGCACGACCTGAGGCTGCATCAAGGAGATCGTGGCGCTCCACGGTGCGAACTGCACTAGGGTCGTAGGGCGGTCGTGTCGCTATCGCGGTTGGCGTCGGCAGTTCGGCGGGCGTTGCTGCTAGCTGCGGCCCGCAGGCGGCGAGGACGAGCAGGAGTACGATGCTGCAAAGCCGCCCAGATAGCGTCCGGTGGCGGGTCCTACGGCTCACTTGGATACCTTGGCCGTTCATCTTGTCACCCAGGCATACGGGTGCTCGATCCAGCGCTTGATCTGCTGGAGAAAGCGGGCGGCGGGAGCTCCATCAACGACGCGGTGATCGAAGGTCAGGCTGAGTGCCATCATTTTTCGTACCGCGACTTTTTCGGTCATTTCATCAATCAGTTCAAGGCGTGAAACGATACGACCCACGCCGAGAATTGCACACTCAGGGAGGTTAATGATTGGTGTAAAGGCATCGATCTCATACATGCCTAGATTTGTAATGGTAAAGGTGCCGCCGCGTAGATCGTCTGGCGCGGCACGACCGATGCGAGTCTGTTCAACTAAGCGCGCGGTTTCGGCTGCAATTTGGCCTACTGACTTATTGTGGGCGTCGCGTACGACCGGCACCATGAGGCCACGCTCGGTGTCCACGGCGATGCCAATGTGAACTGTAGTATGCAGCACGATGGTATCATCCTGTAGCGTCGCATTCAGGCCCGGATGGTCAAGCAGGGCAAGGGCTACAAGGCGAGTCAGTAGATCGGTATAGGACGGAACGGGCTGAGGAGCGGAACCGACGTCGGACTTGATCTTGGTACGCAACTCGACTAGTTCAGTAGCATCCGCTTCGGTTGTGAGCGTTACTGGCGCGGTCGTATGGGCACTTGTGGCCATACGTTGAGCCGTAATGCGCCGCAGCGACGTGAGTGGCGTCGCGGCTGGAGACGGTAGCGGCGGGGTCTTCAATGCTGCTGCAGCATCAACATCGGCACGTGAGATGTGCTTTGACGCGCCTGCGGCTAGACGCGAGGCAGCGAGTTCTTCAAGATCGATGCCGGCATCGGCAGCAACACGCCGGGCCAGGGGTGTCGCGCGCACGGCCGGGCCAGATGGTCGTAGGGCGGCACGCACATCGCGCTCAACGATCCGGCCATGCTTGCCACTCCCGGAGAGCGTTGACCAATCGACGTTGATTTCGCGAGCGACGCGGCGGGCACGCGGGCTAATGGCGGCCTTGCGAGAGTCTGAAGCGGTCGCCGGTAGGGGATGGGCTGCTATGGGGGCAATATGGCCATTACCTTCGTTGGCCGGTGTGAAAGGCGCTGAAGTGACCGGAGCAGCGGCCTGCCAAGGCAAGGCCTCGCCGGGCTGCAGCAGGTAAGCCATGGTCGCCCCAACCTTTACATCGACATCTGGGGTGGGGGCGTCGGGCGGAATATGCAGGATGCCGCTATCGATTGCCTCGACTTCGAGCACAGCTTTGTCACTTTCAATGGTAAACAGGTTCTCGCCCACCTCTATTGTGTCACCATTATGTTTCAGCCACTCGACCAGCCGTCCGGTCTCCATGGTCCAGCCCATGCGAGGCATTACCACCTCAACCGCCATTTGATCCTCCATGCCTACCGGCTGCGATGGGTCGCGCAACAGCCAGATTATTCTGCAAGTAGATCACGAATTACCTCCATGATGCGCTTGGTGTTTGGGATAACGGCAGCTTCTAGTGACGGGCTATAGGGAGTGGGCGTATGGAGCCCATTCAGACGCATGACGGGAGCGTCGAGGTCATCGAAGGCGAGAGCCATAACTTGTGCGGCGATCTCAGCACCAATGCCACTTGGGGCAAAATCTTCGTCAACGATCAGAAGCCGGCCAGTTTTATGGACTGATTCGAGAATTGTGTCGATATCCAGGGGCGCGAGCGTGCGTGGGTCAATGACCTCAATGGCAATGCCCTCACCGGCAAGCTCAGCGCAGGCTTCAAGCGTCCGGTTGACCATGGCTGCGATTGCGACAACCGTGGCATCGCGGCCTGCGAGCCGGATCTCGGCCTGACCGAAGGGAATTAAGTACTCTTCCTCCGGTACAGGTCCCTTGGAATTGAGCAGTGCTTTGTGTTCCAAGAAGAAAACCGGATCGTCGGAGCGGATCGCCGTTTTGAGCAGACCTTTCGCATCACGCGGTGTCGTTGGGACCACGACGCGAAAGCCAGGTAGATGGGTGAAGATCGGATAATAGTTACCGGAATGGTGCGTGGCCGATGCGCCGACAATGCCGATCGAGCCGCGAAAGACGATGGGCATCGGTATACGACCGTCACTCATGTACTGAATTTTGGCGGTCTGATTAATTAACTCTCCCATGCCATCGAGGAGAAAATCGAGGAACATGAAGTCAACGACGGGCCGCGCGCCGGTCATTGCCGCACCGGTACATAGCCCGGTGAAGCCGCGCTCGGAGATAGGAGTATCACGCAGGCGTTCGGGGCCATATAGTTCGTATAAGCCGGTGGTCGTGTTAAAGTTGCCGCCGCGGGCACCGATGCCCTCGCCGACGACGAAGATCGAAGGGTCGCGGGCCATTTCTTCAGCCAGCCCTTCGCGGGCGGCGTTGGTAAAGGTCATCTCTCGCATCTGGTTGTTACTCACTTCTCACTGAATATATGGTCGGAGGCAGTTGCTGGATCGGGCCAGGGACTGTTTTGAGCGAAGGTGAGGGCATCGGTCACGAGTTCCTCGACTTCGGCATCGATGCGGGCTAGTTCGTCGTCGGTGACACTCCGTTTCGCAAGTATCTGGCGGCGAAAGCTGGTGATTGGGTCACGAGTCCGCCATTCATCGACCTCTTCACGGGTCCGGTAGCCGGCGTCGCGCATGCCTTCGGAGTGGCTGCGGGTGCGATAGGTGCGGCACTCTAGCAGCGTGGGGCCCTGGCCTGCGCGGGCACGTTGTACGGCATTGGCCGCCGCTTGCCAGACGGCAAGGACGTCGTTGCCGTCAACGGCGATGCCGGGAAGGCCATAGATTGCGCCGCGCGCGGCTACGTCGGTGTTGCGGGTCGCATTGGCGAAGGGTATCTCGGTCGCGTACATGTTGTTTTCACAGACGAAGAGCACCGGCAAATCCCAGATCGAGGCCATATTGATGCCTTCGTGAAAGGCACCGTTGTTAACGGCACCGTCACCGAAAAAGGCCACGGCGACGCGATCTGTCTTGAGCAGCTTGAAGCTGTAGCCTGCGCCTGCGGCCATCAACATCGAGGGTCCAACGATGCCACTGGTGCCCATGAGACCAACTTCGGGGGCGAAGAGGTGCATGCTACCGCCGCGCCCATGCGAGCAGCCGGTCACGCGACCGAAGAGTTCGGCCATGAGCGCGCCCGGCGTGACACCTTTGGCTAAGGCGTGGCCATGGCCGCGGTGGGTGCTGAAGATCGCGTCGTCGTTCCGCAGATGAGCACAGATCCCGGTGGCCACCGCCTCCTCGCCGATATAGGTGTGGCAAGCACCGTGTATTAAGCCGCTTAAATAGGCCTTGGCAAGCTGCTCTTCGGTGCGACGGATGACGACCATCGTGCGGTAGAGGTCGAGCAAGCTGTGCTTGTCGGGCATCGAGCCCGTGGCGTGCGGCGTATCTGATAAGGCTTGTACCGTTGTACTTTCCAAGATCGCTACCTTTCGTGATGGGGCAAGGGCACGCGCTCGTGCCTTCACCGATTACCAGCTGTGCGTCCCACCGGCGTTGAGTGCGAGATTGCCGCCATCAACCGGCAACAGCGCGCCGGTCACCATGGCTGCGGCATCGGAGGCCAGAAAGATGGCAGGTCCCACGATGTCGTGCACTTCACCGAGCCGGTTCATGGGAATACCGACGAGAAAACGGTTGACGAGGGTATCCGAATCGAAGCGTGGATCATCAATCAGCGCTTGGAGCGGCGGAGTGAGGAATTGACAGGGCAAAATGGCGTTGACCCGGATCCCATAATGAGCCCACTCGACGGCCATTTCACGGGTCATCTGAATGACTGCCCCTTTGCTGGCACTATACACGAAGTTGCCGCGACCGAGGGCCGTTACACCGGCGATCGATGCAATGTTGATGATGCTGCCGCCGTGTCCTTGCCGGATCATGCGTTGTCCGGCTGCCTGGGCGCACAAGAAGTAGCCGGTGCTATTGACGGTCATGACCTTGTTC